>NZ_JASCPM010000020.1:0-78925 GCF_029960215.1 Pseudomonas sp. PS01301
GCTTTGGTGCTCCTGCTCCTGCTCCTGCTCCTGCTCCTGCTCCTGCTCCTGCTCCTGCTCCTGCTCCTGCTCCTGCTCCTGCTCCTGCCTGCTCTTGCTCTTGCTGGGAAAGGTCAAGATGTGCGCTTGACTGGGAGTGTTCTTGCCTTGGTCTTTCTGACACACCACGATCTATGGCATACCCCGCAGCCCCTTCCTCTGCCGTTAATGGCGCCACTTGAGGTCAGTTGATCGCGTGCACGCAAGGACAGCTCCCTGAGGTCACGCAACATCAGCGGTGAGTTTCTAGGCACTGCTGAACGGCATGGTGCCCCAACGGTCTAGAAAGGTGCTCTCCCTCGCCGCATGACGACAAGCCAATCCTGAGTATATGGAGGGAGGGTATTCTGGCCGTTGGCGTCGGGAAACAGAATTAACAATGGAAGGAGCCTTAGATGGCCGGCAGTAGCTTGTTCGCACTATTGGATGATATCGCCACGCTGCTGGACGACATCTCGCTCATGAGCAAAGTCGCTGCCAAGAAGTCGGCTAGCGTCCTGAGCGACGACTTGGCTGTGAATGCTGAGCAGGTTACCGGCATGAAAGCTGACCGCGAGCTCCCGGTGGTGTGGGCTGTATTCAAGGGGTCATTGCGAAACAAAGCAATCTTGGTGCCTTGTGCCTTGGTTTTGAATGCACTGTTGCCTGCGGCGGTTCACTGGCTGCTAATGGTTGGGGGCGCATATCTCTGTTATGAGGGATTTGAGGCCATCAAGGACAAGCTCACGGCTAGTCGAGACGATGGGACTGGGCAACCAAGAAAACCCAAGCCCAAGACCCCAGAAGAGCTCGCCGCTTATGAGAAACGGAAGATTTCTGGTGCGGTACGCACTGATTTCATTCTGAGCGCTGAGATCATTGTGATCACCCTGAATATCGTGACTGACGCCCCAATGCTTCAGCAGGTGTTAACACTGGCACTGATCGCGGTGGTCATGACTGTAGGTGTTTACGGCTTGGTTGCTGGAATCGTTCGCTTGGATGATGCAGGCCTCATCCTGCAAAAATCTAAAGCCACAGGTACATGGGGTTCTGTGGTGAGAACTGTGGGTGGATGGCTGCTGTCAGCTGCTCCGAAACTTATGAAGGCATTGTCCTGGATTGGGACTATTGCCATGTTTCTGGTCGGTGGCGCGTTCATCACAGAAGGCATCGTGCCTGTGCAGGACTTTGCTGAAAAGCTCGTCGCTGGAGCAGGGGCTTGGGAAACTGTGGCAACTCTATCCATTCATTGCCTAGTAGGCGTGCTTGTCGGCTTTGTTGCGGTACTCGCCGCTAAAGGCGTGGCAACCCTTTTTGGTAAAGCGTCCACGTAGGCCATGGGAGCTCAACAGGTGCACTCGCTCCCGCGTGGCCTCAGCGGGATTAGAGGGGCTTGGTGCACCACAGAGACGTTGGCAAACAACCCAGGTTTTAGCGAGAGTCAGCGCAAGGATCATCCTGGTTGCTCGGGAGACGGTACAATCTAGGCATTCTGCCAGTATGACTACCAGCTTTCGTTACGGACTGACCATGGATTACAGACGCATTAGGGGCAAGGATTCAGGACAACGCCTCGCTTTCGAAGAACTCGTTTGCCAGATTGCTCGGCGCGAACCACCAGCCGCTGATGCCGAATTCAGGCGAATAGAAGGGGCCGGGGGAGACGGTGGTTATCGAGGCCTACTGGTTGCTTAGTGACGGAAGCAAGATTGGATACCAAGCAAAATACTATCTAAAAACAGGTGAAATTGACTGGGCCAATATTGACGATTCCGTCCAACGCGCCCTGCAGTCACATCCATCTTTGACCAGGTATGTTGTGGCCTTAGCGTGTGATCTGACCGATAAGACCGGGAAGAAAAGTAGTGGTAAAAGAGGTTGGGAACACTGGGAAACGCATAAGGCGAAGTGGGCATCCTACGTTCCCCTAGGTCAGATAGTCGAATTCGTTCCCTGGACGGCCTCAGATTTAACCAGTCGACTGACTCTCCCGAGCGCCGAAGGATTAAAAAGATATTGGTTCGGTGACGTCGAGTTTTCACCAAGCTGGTTGTCAGAGAAGATTGAGTGGGCCGTAAAATCACTCGATGAAAGATACCATCCTGACGATCATGTGGAAGTCGGAGTGGAAAGATTATTCAAGATAATCTTACGCGATCAGAGCATCATCTCAGATCTTCAGGCAAAGATTGATAAAGTTTGTTCTTTAACAAAAATAGGCCGTGTTGAGTCGCTATTGGGGGATCGCAGCACCGCCTTGATGGAACGTGTCATTTCCCAAGTCGAACGGCTTAGAGGACTGCGGGATAGGATTACGTCTGATCCTTGGTTTGCTTGGCCGCTCGCGAAGTGTCTCGAATATCTTGAGATCATCTCAGACGACGTCCACTCGCTCGAACGGGTTGCGTGGGATGTTAAGGAGGAAAGGCGTAAGGAGAAAACATCTGCCGATCATTCCTTAGATCATCTGCGACATCAACTGAGTGAGCTAAGTGACGCATCTTACGTATTGAGATCATCACTCCAAGAGAGGTATCTCTCTGCAGAGCCTAGCCGAAGTTTCTTCCTCTTGGGTGAAGCCGGAATCGGAAAGTCTCACCTACTCGGCAGTATTGCTCAGCAAGCTATAGCTGATGGCAGAGTCGCCGTTCTTATACTAGGCCAGCACCTCAATAATGATAGTGTCTGGGGGCAAGTGACTAACCGTCTAGGTCTAGGTAACATGGACTCCGACGTTTTCCTTCAGGCTTTAAGTGCTGCAGCAGAGGCTACGAAAAAGCGCGGCTTGATTCTCATTGATGCGTTAAATGAGGGGGCGGGCATCACGCTTTGGCGCAAGGAACTTGCAGAATTTATCGGCAGGATCGAAAAGCATAAAAACCTTGCCGTCGTGTTCAGTTGCCGGACGGCGTATACCGAATACGTTATACCTGACACTCTCAAAGAGACAGTTCCGTCATTTTTCGTTCACGGATTTGTAACTCAAGAGGAGCAAAGTCGTGCAGCGCGTGTCTACCTCAAGAAGCGAGGGATTTCGCAACCCAATGTTCCTTGGTTGGCTGCCGAATTCGTCAATCCGCTATTTTTGAGAAGCGCCTGTGTTGCACTTGCGAAAGATAATAAAAAGTGGTTTCCCAGAGGTTTGACAGGTACGAAACAGGTTTTTTCTTTTTACCTGAGAAGTGTTGCTCGATACTTAGGTGTGGGGAGAGATGGTAGCGATGACCTCGTAAAGCCAACCAATCAAGCACTTCTTTCAATCGCCACTGAGATGGCGGCAAAGAGGCAAGACTACGTTCTGCACTCTGAAGCCATCCGGATCGTTAATGAAAAATTTCACGTTTTTCCGACTCCTCCAGGAACAACCTGGTTTGAGGTGCTCCAGAGAAATGGGTTGTTCAGGATTGATCCAGACACAGAAAGCCGAAACGTAGATCCATTCGATTCATCGGAGGACATCGTCCGCTTTAACTTCCAGAGGCTTCAGGATCATTTGATGGCTTCGGGGCTCTTGGACGGGGTTACTGACCCTGCGGGGGCATTGAAAGGCGGTTCGCTTCAGTTCATTCATAATGGAGCGCGGCTTCATGGCAAATGGGCTGGCTTGACTGAGGCACTCTCCGTACAGCTACCTGAGCGTTTCGAGATAGAGCTACTTGATGCCATGCCTGGCGCCGTGGATCAATGGGCAAACGACTACTCTGTTGGCAAGGCGTTCATCGAGAGCTTGCGTTGGCGAGCTAACGAATCCTTCAGCAACCGCACACTTGAACTGTTCGATTCTTTCCTGTCCGAAAGCGACGAGCATTTCGACATTATCCTTCAAGTGAGTGCAAGTGTAGGTCACCCGTGGAATGCGAAATTCCTGCACAACCGACTTGCTTCTCAGAGCATGCCCAAACGGGACTCTACATGGACTGCTCAGCTGAATTTCCTGCCCATGGATGAGGAGAATACCGGTCGACGATTGATCGAATGGAGTGCCTTCGAGCAAAGCAATCAAACCGACCCAGAAGTCCAGTACCTCTGCGCAATAACATTGACCTGGTTTTTCACTTGCTCTCACCGTGAGCTGCGAGACAAAGCAACAAAGGCGCTTACGTCGCTCATGATCTGGAATCCCAGCCTGTATGGGATGCTTTGCAGGGACTTCAGCAAGGTAGGCGATCTCTACGTCCTCGAGCGCCTACACACAGCCGCCTTCGGAGCATGCTGCATCGATCCAGAACAGCATCGACTGCGCACCTATTCAGAGGTCGCGTACAACGAGGTCTTCGACAGAGAGAACGTTCCGCTCTCGATTCTACTCAGGGACAGCGCCCTCGGCATTATCGAGCACGCACTGCTAAATGATCACCTGCCCAAACATGTTGATATCGTGAAAGCAATGCCGCCTTATCAGTCCAAAAACATCAGGTTGTCAGTGTCCGAAGAGGCCCTCGAAAAAGTGGCGAAGCGGGCTGGAGACTCACAGATCCAAGATTCTTGCGCAGGATGGGGAGGCGATTTTGCCAGTTATGAGATCCAGCCGAGGGTCAGCTCGTTCTTGAATGTAGCACTGGATTTGCCTGAGCCTCTGAGCGCCACACAGGTATATGAGCGGTTCGAGGATGAGGTCATTAATCACTCCGACCTACGAATCGACATCCTGAAATTGATGAACGATTTCAGGCCTAATGCCTTCCGGGATCTCAGGCTCAAGCTTTCTCAGCAAGATGTTACTGAGCGCTCAACCTATTTCACGAGAGCTGAAAACCTGCTGCTGGATGTTTTGAGCCCTGCAGAGCGGGCAAGATATAGAAAGGAGTATAAAAAACGTTTCAAACCCTCGACGGCTGGAGATGAAAGGCTACCTCACGTCGATATACAGGCGGCACAGCGTTGGGTGGCAAAACGAGCATATGGGCTGGGCTGGACAGAAAAGCTGTTTCCAGATGATCGTTCGGGTCGGTCAGACTACAGTCGCAATCGACCATTGATCGAGCGCATCGGGAAAAAATACCAGTGGCTTGCCCTAGATGAGCTTCTCTGTAGCCTTGCCGACAACAAGTGGTTATCTGAGACGAGTGAACAGGGGGCACGTCGTTATGCCAGCCCTCTAGACATCGGTACTCATCGCGACATAGATCCAACTATCCTGCTCACTGACGAGCACAGCCGGCCTGATGTACACCATCCAGTGATCGATGAGTTTCGGATCTCCATACGAGAGACTGTCGAAAACGACGTGGGGAAATGGCCATTCGAGGAAGAACCCTCCGACGGCATGGCAGACTTGGTAATCCGTACTGATTCAACCCATGCGGCGTGGGTAGTCCTACACGAACATCGCTCTGTGACAGTGAAGTACCCAGAGAAGGAAGGTGGGGAGCATGGCTCCAGGCAACAGCAGTGGCGCTTCCTGTTGCCGGTGTTGGTGAGGCAGGGGGACGAGCAACAGCTTCTCGATTACATTCGGGAAAAGCAAAAGCTGGAAGTGGACTCCTGGACAGCCCGTGATTTCACCAATGATGGCTACCTCAGAGAAGCGCCATGGCGCTCGACATGGGCTCAAGAGCAATGGTCAACCTACGACTTTTACGACTTGGGGGAAATAGAAGTCGCCTATCCCTGCTTCCGCCACTATTGGGAATCTCATTTGGATGTCTCAATGCCCGAAGGCGCGCAGGCTTTAATACCAGCGCCTTGGCTGGCCCAGAGGCTCAACCTGACGCCCCATCCTACAGATCAAGCTGTTTACGTGGATCACTCTGGAGAAACTCGCTTCATTTGCGGCAGAAGTCCCGGTAACGGCTCACACGCGTTTATCGACCAGCAGCTTTTCCAAACATTTCTGGCGGAAGACGGGCTTGCTTGTGTATGGGTTTTTGTGACGGAACGTAGCGCATGGCCGGGCGGTGATAATGAACATGCATCCCGGCGACGTTCAGAAGGCGTGGTGTGGCAAAAGCACGGCAAACTGCAGATGGTTCATTGGAGCGATGATTGGGCTAGGGGCAGCTCAGAGCGTTATGTGCCAGCAAAATCGTAACCGACCCGCTCAGTAGGGGTAGGCTGAAACTGGGCCCTCCCCCCACTAAGTCCGGCCTACCTCAAGGCTGTCAGCAACCTTTGCTAGCCCTTAAAATAAGCGGCCAATTCCTAGCGTGGTAAGTCGGCCTCTTCCATTTGCGAGAGAATTTGCTTTTTGAAGTGGCTTCGCCGTGTGGTGTCGTGCATGTATGTGTCGATGAGTCTCTCTGCGATCCGGGGAGTATTGCTCAGCACATGCTTCACTATCTCCCGCATTTCACCCAATGGCTTGCCCTGTTGGGCGAGGTACTTCTCAAGCACCCTGCGCAAATTCGCTTTAGATAATTGAGGCTGCTCAGCTACCAGCGCTTCAGGTCTAAGCCGCATGAAGGCCACCTGCCCGACGATTTTTTCTGCATGGTCGTATTCGTTGAAACTTGAAATCTCCAGAGAGCGGGAGTTTAGAACTTGGCCTCCATCGTTAATCAGCGATTCGTAGATGATCTGTGTTTCATCCTCGACTACCGAAGTGAGCACCTCGTCCTTGTAACCAAAGTAGAACCCGAAGGGTAGTTTCCCATCCTCATTTGCTGCCGTCGCGATGAACGCAAATGAGTGGCAGAATCCTGCAACCACCGTTAACTCGCCACGGGCTGCGTCCATAATCGCCCGCAGATCCTGACCATACTGTTGCCAGCAAATGAAGCCGCCACTGGGCATGGCCAAGCCTTTCTCGGCATCTCCATGGCCATCGATGAAAACCAGCGGAAGCAGCCCCACCTTGCAAGAGTCCCGGATCTTTTTCATGGCGGCAGACCAATTATCTCGATGCCTGCATTGCAGGTGATACACGCCCGATGTGTCATGGATAATGTTTTGCGCCGACAGAGCCATCAATGAGTCGCAGATCCCTTCATGGCGAGTACGAGCAGACTGCTTATCATCCTCTCCGAGGCAATCGATGAGAAAAATGGTGTTGGCGTCGGAGGCAATCTTCTGGTCGTAGTTAAGCGTTATCTCTTCCATCACAGAGGCCCTCATAGGCAGGTAGGCGCTTAGCATGGCCCACCTGCATCATGGCATCACTTCCTTACAAAATGCGATAGCAAGAAGCCACCAACCCCATGACACCGCCCCAAAGCTGAGGCACGATAGCTCGCCCAAGCACCATTGTGCTCGCTCAACAAGGCGGGCTTTGGACGCATGGATCGCTTGATCCACATCAGCTGTATACGTAAATGGAGTTCACATGGCTGGCACACTGAAACGCTCAGACCTGCAGACCGAGGTCTACACCTACACCTGGACTCGAGATGGTAATGACAAGCCGTACGCTGGCTTTGAAGATCGTAGGCAGGTTGACAAGGATGAAGGCTACGAAGTCCTTTATTTCTTGGAGCAGCTTTTGAACAAGCACGACAAGAAAAAGGTTAAAGAGCTGCATGCTGCAGAGGATGCACTTCATCACCGAGATCTAAGCGCGGTCACTGATCGGGTAGAACTCACCACCAAGGTCGAGAAAATTTTGGGCTGGTGAGTAGTGACTACCTCGTTGCTTACGGGGCGTTTTTTGGCTTGCCCCCGTTTGGGGGACGGCTGTCGTGAACCAAACCCTGGCTGCGCCAGGTTTTGGCCCTCCGGGCTTCCATCCTCAGGCCTTTGGCCCATGGGCCGGCGCGCTCCGCTTGCCTTTTGGCAGCCAGTGAGCGCTCTTACAGGCAGCACCTCTTGTATTTTGAGCCGCTTCCACAAGGACATTGGTCGTTGCGTCCGTGTCTCTTAGGAACCAATGCTCTCTCAACCATTTTCATCGCCGAACCCAGTGATGAAGGTTGCCTCATTTCCTTGGTCAAATCGTCCATTTCCCGTGATTGTTCCCACGGAAAATCAAGCGTAATCCCAAATTGAATCTCCCCCTGAAGTCCTACCGAAACTCCGAACCAATTCGCTGTTCGCTGAGCGTATTTTCGTTTAGCGCAATGGAGTTCCAAAGCCCCAACCGCTGCATCACTAGGCATCGGGTTGAAATGGAAACAGATGCCCGTACCTGGCTTAGTCATCCCAAGTACGAAATCATGTCGCTTGCCATCCATCTTTCCCATTTTGGTTAGCCCGTCAATAGCTCGATGAACCGTATTACATGACTCTCCGCTCATGGAAAGAAGCGTGAAACCCAGTTCTAGTATGGCTGGGTCGGGTCGGCGCTCTATCTGCTCAATCAATCGTTCGTAGTACGTGCCCTTCATCTTGGTCAAGATTCCTGGCGGCACGCGTTCGCCAGGAAGGCCTTCGCGCCGAACAGTCATGGCTGTATCCAGGTCTGCTGCGATAGAGTCCTCCAGCATCACGATGTTGTATTGCTCGTCGAGAAAAAGATTGCATCGCAGGTGGTACGCTAGGGCAGTAAGCTCATGCCCCATCATCAATTTCTGTGCCGACTCTAGCCGCATCCGGACGTAACTTAGGAAGCGCAGCGGCGTGTCCAGCATTTCAGCTAGAACATCTAGAAGGAAAACGTCCATCACGAAGGGCGGGCGGACGGTCTCATCAGCAGAATATTTGAGGTACTGGCTGACTTGAAAAGCCAATGCTGGGTAATGGTCGGATACCACGCAGAATGGATAGATCTCCTTAACCGTCTCTGGAATCACAACAGATTGGCCACGATCATTTTCTAAGCGGCATTTGCCGGAAAGAATGGCAGTCGCACAGTCACTCCCTTGGTCGTAGGCCTTTTGAATCGCTGCGGCAAAATCGGCCTTGATCTGTCCGTCACTACCCTTACGCGCAGCAAGGGTTAATTTTTTGGCTTTTGCCTGAACAATGATGAGTCTGTCGCCAAAGATGACCAGCACGTCCGCCTCAGCGACGATCCGCTTACCCTCGTAGAGCTTGACGTTTGTGTGCACATTCGCCTTTCCGAACACCGCTGTGAGGCGACGCCGGGAGAATTGTTCGGTGAATGCGCCTCGATTGTCGGATGCTCTTTGCCTGTAGGCTTTGTCTTGGTGCATCCAGAAGAAAGGTGACTCATACAGCGCTTCGTAGATTGCGTAATGAGAGAACAGGAGCACAGAATCCCGCCCTGTCGGCATCAGTGGGGTTGCAGCTACCTGATTAAAGTCTCCCACTCCATTAAATTGGCCATTGTCCCCACTGAACGTTAGGGCTTTGAAAACGGCTTCAACAACCGGGAGTTCCTGACTGGAGCGCGCAGCGATCTCGTGTGCAGTGAATTCGTAAAGTGCCAACGCCGATGCTGCAGGTAGCTCTCCTACCTTGGCCCGGCCACTTATTTGTGCTCCGTTGGTCGCTCTGGTGTCCATCAAAGAACACATTGCACGCGCCACTCGTAGTGCCTGTTCACTGCTAAACCCCATGACCTGAACCAACCAGTCGTCATCATGGGCGTGTTTCTCAGCAAAAAAATCTCGGTACTGGAAGCTGTAAGCTGATTCGGTGCCATAGAAAATTGGCTCCCTCATCATAGCGCCTGTCCAAAAATCACTCATGGGCATGCCCTGCCGAGCCTGAGGCATAAGCTCGCCGACCATAAGGCCAGTCATAGCCTCATGAAGCTCACTCATCAACTCATCAGTGCGCGAGACGTAGCCTCTTAGCGTGGCTTCATCAACTTCAGTTAGATCCAAAGGCTGACGCGACATCAGCCCCAAGACCGTAGTTATCTCATTGCGATTGAGCCTTTTGCGTTCGAAGAGATGCTCGATGTCAGAAGGCTTATATTCGCCTTGAAAACACACTAAGTTGTCGCGATAACAGATACCAGCTAGGGCGTGAGCGTAGCCTGGCTTGGCAGTCAGATCTGTTAGATCGTTAAAAACGTCAGCTTCGCTTCGGTGCATGGCTGATCCCTTGAGAGCTAAGGATTTGCGAATAAGACGTAAGGGAGTATCCGGGCTAGAAACCCACCGGAGTCCCTTCTGCGAGAGCAGTTAGCCGTTAGGTCGTACCTGCTCCCCACGCCCAATCACCACCAACCACAACGAATATCTCAGAGTTCAAAAGCCTTGCTCGGAAAGCGGCTTGTACGGAATTACGAATATCGTTTCGTACCGCAGCTGCGCTAGTGCCGGTGAAGAATCCCATCGTCGACGTTGTAGGAATGACCACATGCTGCCCTTCATCTGCCTTGACAACCTTCGCCAAGCCAATCCGCTGAAGATCAGCGTAGGCGTTCTCATAGTCTTTTGAAGAAGCGTTCTTCAAATCAAACGTGCAATAGACTAGATAACTCATAGTGCAAACTCCTAAAAAAACTGCGCTCGATGAAATGGGGGCCAGCCCGTACCGCAGCCGGCTCACCCAAAGCGAAAAACGTGACTTCCAGCCTCTTCCTACTGGGTGTGGCACGCCGAGGAGCATGTTCGGCAACCGTTTGATTGCCGATAGGTGTTACGAGCTTGGCGAACAGCGGTCGCACAGGTGGTGTGATATCCAAGATCGAGGCGGTTGTGGAGGGCAGGCAAATAGATGCACGAGCTGGTATGCACCTCGTGGTCACCATTGGGCTGTGCATTCCGGTTTACAAAATACTGAGCCATTTTTACTCACCCCGCTTTTTATTGGATTGAGCGAGTACCGACGCCGCGAGTGCCTTTGTGGTGGTGTTGTACTTATTGCTCTCGAGGACGTGGCTGGCTTTGGTCTCCATTTCGGCACCGGTTTGCTTGCCGGTAGACGCTTGAGCCATGGCAGACCCTGCCAATTCCTTTTGAATGGCTGAAGAACTGTCACTGCGAAGAATTTTCGAAGCCAGGCTCGCTATTGCTGACGAGGTTTGTTTGGTATTTTTAGGCACGATTAGGTGCTCCTGTATCTAGAAAACTCGATTCGGCAGGAGCGACCCTTGAGCGGAATACCAGCCTGGATGATTGACATCCAAAGTCGGTTTTCCTCTAATGCCCGTCCCACCAGTGATTGCATTGGCTCAGGGACAAGCGGATATGTGTGTTCGGCGACCAAACTTTGCACTCATATCCGCTGCATTCACTGAAGCCTCAGCGCCCCGCAAAAACACAAGATGTAGTGCTAATGTCGGGATGACCTACAAGATAATGGGGTCAAAATGACATTGCAAGCCGATGCCCTGTGGATAACTTTTGTATAATCCGTCGATTGGATCCTTTTTTCTCCTGTATGTATGCCCAGGCCCCTAGATTACGGGGTGATGCCGTTTTCGCCGGAAGCATTTAGAAACATTTTCCTTTGCATGTCTCCGTTTACCCGCCGCAAGGGCCTCGCAAGGTCTGGAGGTGCCAATCCCGTGGCGTCATTTCACACTGAGACCAGGGTTGGTTTTAGCGCCGGCTTTTCCGAGCTTATTTCTTGGCCAGCGGGCAGCATTGCAAATCCCGTTACCTGAGGATCAGGATCTACCTCTCTTTTGGCCGACAGCCATCAATCGGTGATTGACCTTCCTATGAGTGTCCGTCGAAATACATCCTCCTTGGAGGAAGATGAACATGACCATTAGTACCCTGACTCAGCAATTGCGGGAGGCTAAGCATGTTGTTGTCTTCACGGGTGCTGGGGCGTCAGCGGAAAGCGGCATCCCGACCTTTCGAGACGCCCTAACGGGATTATGGGAGCGCTTCGATCCTGCGCAGTTAGCGACTGCTGAAGCATTCCGTGCGGATCCTAGCCTCTGCTGGGGATGGTATGAGTGGCGCCGGCAGAAGGTTGGGCAGGCGCAGCCCAACGGTGCTCATGTCGCTATCACCGAACTCGCCAATTATGTGCCTAAGCTCACTGTGGTGACCCAGAACGTTGATGACCTTCATGAGCGTGCTGGCAGCCAGGATGTGATTCATTTGCATGGCAGCCTGCATACGCCTCGGTGCATTGACTGCGGGCTGGCTTATACGTTGCCTCTCACGTCCGATGCTCTGCCTGAGGATGGAAGTCGGATTGAGCCGCCGCGATGCAGTGCCTGTAGCGGGTATGTCCGCTCTGGAGTCGTTTGGTTCGGGGAGATGCTGCCTGAGGATGCTTGGAGTGCAGGGCTTGCAGCTGCAGAGGAATGCGATGTGTTCTTCTCTGTTGGCACGTCTGGGATTGTTTACCCGGCAGCTGAGCTTCCGTTACGTGCTCTAGGCAATGGAGCGACTGTTGTTCACATCAATCCTGTGCGGTTCGATATCAGCACTCAGGAGCATTTTCTCCAGGGGCCTGCGTCGACAATGATGCAATGTCTGCTTCGCGAGGCCTTCGGTGGTCTTCCCGCGTTGTAGCTCTTCGTCATCACCCTGATCAATCCTTTTTTGTGCTTGCCCCTACGGGTACGGCTGTCGTGAACCGAACCCGGCTGCGCCTGGTTTCGGCCCTCCGGGCGTCCATCCTCAAGCCTTCGGCCCATAGGCCGGCGCGCTCCGCTTGCGCTTGAAGAATATTTGACGGCGGCATGGCGAGCTTTGCGCAAGGTATGCTTATGAGCTTCGCAGCGCACTATTACCGTTAGCGTTTACTGCATGAGCGTCCGGCAATAACGCCTTTGCATCAATGGATTGCTTCCCGAATTGGAGGTCACGTGCAAACAAGCCGCAAGGTATTGAGACTGTCCCAGAACGAGCAAGGACGTGACTTCGTCATCGGTGACATTCACTTCAAGACTATCGACCTACACAAAGGACTGCGGGCGCTTGGCTTCGACAGCACTGTTGATCGCGTGATTGCAGTAGGTGATTTGATCGACCGAGGCCCAGGCGTCCTAGACGGCCTCAAGCTCTTGGGCGAGCCGTGGTTCTTTACGGTCAGGGGCAATCACGAGCAGATGCTGATCGACGCGTACCGACAAGACCCGCACGCTCGATACAGTGCCCATGGCGCAGGGTGGTGGCCCACTATCGCTGACGAATCGAAAGAAATGATTATCCGGAAGCTAGAAAGCCTTCCCACCGTGATCGAAGTCGAGTCGCCGCAAGGAATCATCGGTGTGGTGCACGCGGACGTTCCTCCGGGCATGTCCTGGCAAACCTTCGTTGATAGCCTGGATAACCCTCAGATTGAAGAAATTGCGCTCTGGGGAAGGAGCAGGATCAAAAAACACTTTCGCGACGGTGTACCTGGAGCATGGCGAGTTTGTACTGGGCACACCTGGATACCTGTGCCGCTCCGCCTAGGAAATGTCTTGGCTTTGGATTGCACAGGCGGCGGCGATGGCCCACTTGGAATCTACTGCGTGCAACACGATAGAATTTATGTAGAGGGGCGTTCGGTCTCTCTGGATCAGGCTGAGGCATTATCAGAGCAGCTTGCTGAGCTTGAGCTCAAGCTAGACAGCCTGAAGACCCTACTGAGCGGGAACAAGCTTCTCGAATCCCGGAACCTGAGCGTGGAAGCGGAAGCCTTGGCCAAGCGTGTAAACACCGGCTGGTCGAGCCTTCAGCAGGAGGCCAAAGAAGCACAGCAATTTACGAATGAATTGCATGGGCTTAGCTTGATGGCCGGGGAGCGGCGACAAGCGAAGCTCGATGAATTGAAAGCGCGACACGCGGGAACTCAAATTGCAGGTTTGCTTGAGCGGCTTTTCGGTTGATTAGTGAAGTGCCTTCCAGGTTCTGTTTAGAGAGCGATTAGCTGCTTGTATCGAGTTGCAGATACTGTTTCATAGCCGCCGCGTGGTGCCGTTAAAAAATCAATGTTTGACCTGATAGGAATGACGTCAGGCTGCAATCAATCAGCTTTAACCACCGGGCCAAGTCGATCCACTGAAAATGCACAAGCGGGCTGCTTTCTCTCAAAGACGCGCGCTTCAGATCAACCACGGAATGGGGGTGCCTGCCAGAGTCATGCAGAGTGACTTTGGCAGACGCCTATCTTACTCGCTCGTCTTGACCCACTTGGTTACGACCGGCGCTTCATAATTGCTAATCGCGGCTAGCAAGCTCTCCACCTGCTCCTCTACGATCAGCATCTCTCTGTAATTAGGCTTAACAAATGCTTGTTCGACTAGGCTATCCAGGAAGGTGGCCAAACCGTCATAGAAACCATCGACATTGAGCAAGGCGCATGGCTTGGTGTGATATCCAAGCTGAGCCCACGTCCATACCTCGAACAGCTCTTCGAGTGTTCCGATGCCTCCTGGCATAGCGATGAAGCCATCAGACAGCTCAGCCATCAATGCTTTGCGCTCGTGCATTGATCCAACTACTCGTAGATCCGTCAGCCCTTTGTGAGCAATTTCTTTTTCTTGAAGCGCTTGGGGGATGATCCCAATTACTTCGCCTCCATTTGCAAGCGCGGCATCGGCTACAGCCCCCATCAGCCCTACGGAGGCGCCGCCATAGACCAAGCCAATGCCTGCATCCGCGAGGGCTTTACCAAGGCGAGTTGCCATTTCGAGGTAGATGGCCTTGCTACCAGAACTCGATCCACATAAAACACATAGACGCACTATCACTCTCCCTTTTGCACATACAGCAGGTGGTTTTCCTAGCACCACCTACCGTTCATCGCTCGATAAACTACCACGGAGTCTGTGCTAAGGGCATGGGCGAGTCGGCCATTGAATCTTCACGCTTAGCAGCCCGTTCAGAAGCTAGTAGCCATCTACGATGACGAAGTCGTTCATGTGTACTGTCTCTGCGACCTAGGGTTTAAGATCGCGGACGCTTGAGCACGCCCAGACCGGATCAGAACTTGGGCGCACTGTAGCGTGTGAACCTAGGCCACGTTAGGATGCCCCCCTTTCGGAGATTGTCATGTCGGCACCTGTGTTTGCAGCAGCCCAATGCGCCGTTCGAGCTGGCGATATCAATTCAAACCTGATGCTGCACATGGAATTTATGCGCCATGCTCGCGAACACGGGGTGGAGCTGTTGGTCTTTCCTGAGCTGTCGCTCACAGGTTATGAGCCTGCTTTGGCTGAAGCTTTGGTGCAGGATATCGATAGCCCATTGCTCGATCCTTTGCGACAGCTTGCCCAAGAAGTCTCCATGACTACGGTAGTCGGTCTACCGTTGCGCCTGAGCTCTTTTGAAAAACCGCTGATTGCAGCGTTTGTAATTCACCAGGACGGTTCTCTTGGCGTCTATACGAAGCAGCACCTACACCTTGGTGAAGAGCAATATTTCAGTGCAGGTGGTGGGGGCGACTTGCTGCATATTGCCGACACTCGTATAGCCCTGTCGCTGTGTGCCGACTTCAGTCAGCCGGAGCATCCATCCCACGCGTCTGAACAAGGTGCCCAGCTGTACGCCGCCAGCGTCCTGATCGGTGAGACAGGCTATCCACACGACAGTGTGCTTTTGCAGAACTACGCAAGGCACCATGGAATGGCCGTGCTGATGGCGAATCACGGTGGCGAGACCGGTGGATGGAGCGCTGCTGGGCGAAGCGCGTTTTGGGATGAGCGAGGTAGATGCGTTGCGGCAACACAAGGTACAGGAAACCGGCTGCTGGTCGTTTCAAAGCGACAGAATAATTGGCACGGTTTCGAAACTTCAGTACCTGTCGTACCGGTTGCGCAGCAGAGCGCCTTGCGTCGCTAGACAGGTGGACAACCATGCGCGGTAGTGCGTCAACTTCAGTGGCCATTGAGTCGATAGCCAAGCAGATTTTTCTCCAAGGGCCTGCGTTGGTGATGATGCAGAGTCTCGTCGGACGCGCTTATGCGCAGCTCTCTTACAAGCATTAAAAAACCCGCCTAAGCGGGTTCTTTGGTATCAAAGCCAATCCAACATCCTGTCGGCTGCGTCCTGCATGGTCGATCATCCTTGACCGCTGAAGCGACTCATTCGCTTCAGTTGATGAGGCAAAAGTACCGCTTGGCTTGGGGCACGTATAGAGCCAGATTGCCAACGCTGGTGTAAGCATTTCGCCATCGCCGCATCCAGCAAGGGCTTATATCTGCAGCCCTCTATTGGAGCGTTTTAGGTTTCACTTCCTTCCGAACACGAGGCTGTCTGGTTGGATTGACCAACGACGCGTCTACCGCCCCTGCTTCTCCTTCCTGTGCTGCAACGAGTGTGACGCCTGACACTGCAACTGCGAGCCCAGGCAAATTCTCTCCCTGCTTGCCGGCTAACGAAACCGAAGTGCCCTGAGCATGAAACTGAACGGTCAAACCCCAAAAACCCTCATGAATATTTTGATCACGCAGCAAGGCTATAAGCAGATCGCGGATAGGAAAACCTCGGTCTTTGCTCGCCATCATACCTCCCTGTAAGTTGGTTCAGTCGTCCTGTTCAGCCACGAGCACGACCAGCCACGTAAGGGCCGTCGTCAGCGATATCAGAATAATCGTCTGGCCTACCGGGTCGAGCATGCTCTTCGTCACAATCGTTAAGGTCGTAGGTTGGCCAGCGCTCATTTATAAGCTTCGCGACGAGCAATGACTCATCTATAACTCGCTCAACGCTTTCACTCAGTTTCATGGGCGGCATTTCAAGGTATCTTGCGACATCAATTTTTGCCTGAACTGCCAAGGCATAAGGGTCAAACCCTAGCTTGAACGCAGCCCCGAACACAGCCACCAGGGTATTGCAGTACACACCTTCCGGACTCGTTTCCATGATTGCTTCCCTGTATAGAGTCAGAAGCAGCCTCCCCCTTGACCACCTCACTGACGAAGTCAGTTCATCGATTCAAGACCAGCCTCGTCATGGTTTCAAGCGTGCCCGACCAGTGCCAGCTTGTCTTCCGACCGCGTGCACCTGACGGGTTACCGATAGTGCAAAGATCTCATTCGGGAGCAACGGGTGTCTTTTATGAGGTGAGCAGTTCAGCCTAGCTGCGATGACGTCTTGCGGGTCTGCCGGTAAGCCAAACTTGCTGGCACGCAAGTGGTTGGGCCACTCGTGGATTAAGAATCCGCTGCAGGAAAAGTGATGCTAAGGGTCGTGCCTGCACCATGGCCAGAGGTGACCCCGACATTCCCACCGTGCGCACTGGCTATCTCTCGCACGATGAACAGTCCTAGGCCGATGCTTCTCGCGCCCCCATCGCCAGCAGTTCCCCGCGTCATAGGTTCAAAAAGGGTCGCTATCTGCGCTTCGGGTATGGGCGGGCCTTGATTGTGTACCGCAATCGAAGCCAGACCGTCTTCAATGCTGGAGGTCAGCGTGATGGCATACCGAAGATCGCCATAAGCAACACTGTTCGCCACGAGATTGCCCACAAGCTGCTGGATCCGGTCGGCGTCGAGATGCGCGAGGCCATTTCCATATACATGGTGTGTAAGCTTGGCATGAGGAAAGGCAACGCTTAATTCGTTGAGGCTTAGACGCACTATTTCGTGAAGATCAACAAGGCTTCTCTTCATAGACATACCGCGCCCAACTCTGGCCATGGCGAAGTCAAGCAGATCTCTAATCATGCGTTCAGCACGCTCGGAGGACTGGGTGATGTTTTGCAGTAATTGGAGCTCCTTAGCGCTCCGTTCACCTCTTGCCAGTAAGTCCGAGGCCATTTTGATCGCTGTTAATGGGTTCTTCAGATCGTGGCTAGCGATGGCCACCATCTGCTCTGCAAAAAGCGCCCGACGCTGCGCTTTCTCCCACGCAACGTTCAGTTCTATCTTCACTTGCTGCAGCGCTGCTTCCGCAGCTACCTTTTCCCGGAGGAGCGCCTCCGCGTGTTTTCGGGCCTCTACCAACTCGCGTTCGTACCGATCCCGGTCTTTCATACCGAACAATGCGAGCTCGTGGTAAACCCCCCCCTCATAAGTACGTCTTACACCGTTCAGCAGAACTGTGACTGGGTGGCCGTCCCTGTGTAGTAGTTCGAGTTTGATCTCGCCAACTGAGCCCTGCATTTGCATCAAGGGAGCCCAGTGGGTTTGATGAAAAATTCGGCCTCCCATGGTCAGAAGAGTCTGAAAGCGCACACCAATGGCTTCGACCTGGCTAAGGCCAATCCAGCTGCATAGCGTCTCATTGACGCGCAAAATCCTTCCGTCTTCGGTAGTTACAACCAGGCCGCAGGGGGCCCATTCAAAAAGGGCATTAGTGTCCGGCAACGTCTGTTGCTCAGCCGACATGTTGACCTGCCCATGGCTTCAGGAAAGTATCCATCGCTTCCGCACATTCGCCCGGCGCACTCATATGTGGGCAATGCCCAATATTAGGTACGAGGCAAAGAGTGCTATTAGGCATTGCTTCATGGAGATATTCTCCCACAGCGACCGGTGCGATTAGGTCGTCGGAAGACTGCAGGATCAGAGTCGGCGTAATCAGGCCAGCTACGTCAGGTCGGTTGTCCGAAAGGAAGGTGACCCGTGCAAACCGCTTGGCGATCTCGGGATCTGTTCGACAAAAACTGTTGGTGAGCTCCTCACCAAGCGCAGGTTGGCCCGGTGCTCCCATAATCACAGGGGCCATCGTGCTAGACCAACCTAGGTAATTACTGTCCAGGGTATCGAGCAACGAGCGTATGTCCTGAAGCTCGAAGCCGCCTACATAGTCATCCGAATTAACGTAGCAGGGTGATGGGCCGACCATTACGTGGGCCGAAATCCGGTTGGGCACTAGCCTGTCGGCCAAGACACCTATCATCGCGCTCACTGAGTGGCCCACCAGTACGGTGGGGCCCACCGCGTATTGGTCAACGATCTCATTCAGATCATAAGCGTACCCGGCTAACGAGCTGTACTTTTCCGAGCTGTAGACACCTAGATCCGAGCGCCCAGCACCGACCAAGTCATACAGTACGACCTTGAAACGACCCGTAAAGTGGGGGTAGAGATAGCGCCACATGGTGTGGTCGCAACCATACCCATGCGAAAAGATCAGGGTTGACGGGCCATCGCCTACCACCGTCACGTTGTTGCGATGCCCAATGCTCATGTGTGATCTCGTGAGTTTATCGCAGCCAGTATGGCTGAAACGGCCTATGATGCCGGTCACTTTCATCGTAGGGCAAGCCGGGTTTCAGATTACCTTGGCAGCTGTTACATTCCGCCGCTTACAGCCTCGTACCCTGCATATTTATCCTGCACTTCATCAGACTGACGAAACGAACCATGACCAGGCCTACCCAACTCCTATAGATCCCGGAGGCTGGCCATGTTTTCCCGCGTGTTACTCGTCGAAGACGACGAAATAGTTAGACCACTGATAGCCGAGGCGATATCGCTACTAGGCCTTGAGGTTGTCGAGTGCTCCAATGCAGATGAAGGGTTGGAGGCTTTAGAAAATATTCGAGTAGTCCTCGTCGTTACCGATGTACGGATGCCTGGCAGTATGGATGGTTTGGCGTTGGCTAAACTGATTTGGTCAAGGTGGGCCGGCTTACCGGTCATCATCATGTCTGGTGACGCGTCTCTACCGGCTGGGATGCTTCCAGCAGACGCTCTATTTCTGCGCAAGCCATGCACCCTCGCGGCGCTGCATGGGGCGATTGAAGATCTGCTCCCATGTGAATAGCCCGTTGCTATAGCAGCGACATCATCCGACGGCACCGGTAACGTCATACCCAACAACTCATGGAAACGGTGCTCTCCGACTTGGCAGTCGGAATGGCAACGGAGGGAAGCCGTTGACCCGTTCCAGCCTCGAAGGCTGATCAAGACCAACTGTCGTGCCAGGCTCTATTCGTTGGTCTACCTTTTACGCAGCGACACCTACGCTTCTAGCGTCTTGATGTACTTGCCGTCCCGTACGCTTAGGGAAAAACTCAGCATTTTCTCGCCCGCTCATCCGTCACTGCCGGAAGGTTGCAGAGATGTTCGTACACTTTCAGAAAGGACAGACAGTGGAGCCCTGCTAGCCATGCCAGATAAAAAAACCGGGAAAGTCACATCCATTACGCCAAGCCGTGACGCGTTGGAGGCTTACACCAAGCTCCACGGAGGGTGCAGCAGTGACAAGCTGGCAGATGCGTTGGGTATGACACTCGAGTGCATTCTGGCAACCCAGCAGATCAGGCCAGAGCTCGTTGATGATCTGATCAAATTCACTGACACCTATGTCCGCATGCTCCGCAATGCCGTTATAGCACTGGGAGGAACAAGCCTTGAGATCACCGCAACTTTCCAAGATGGGAAAATAGTGATCGACAAATTCTCGCGGTGATGGGCCACTATGCGTACCCACTTGGTTTATAACAGGCCGTTAAACCGGTAACGCTGCGACCAGCGCACGCACTTCAGGTTGGCCAAACTCGAAGCCCGTTAAGTCCCCAGCCGTCCGCCAGTCCGACCCACCAACACCGCACAAAATTTATGAGCTGGGTTCTGCATCTTTAGCCTGATGAATGGCTTTGACTATGTTGGGCACCGCATAGGACGAATACCAGTGATTCATCCCAGCAATGGCTTTAGCCGCTGGTGCCTGATCAGCCGCGCCGATGAGTTCCGAACAAGCCTGTACCATCGCGGTGAGAATTCGGGCTGCCTCCGGTACGTAGGGGCTATCGACCCCGGCAGCGTGGCGTCCGTGGATGATTTGATAGCGGAGGTTCTCAGGTAACGTCCAGGCGCTGATCAAGAATTCGGCGACCGAATTGTCGACCCCATTGATCGTCACCACCGCAGAGCGGTAGCTCTCGTTGAAGCCGGCGAGCTCAATCTTTTCGCAGCTGTCGATAGCTGTATTCATCATTTCGCAAATTTGCTGCCAATCCGTTCTCATTGAGGTTCCTTGGAGAATATGCGCATCGTATAGACGATCCAGCTCGCGCATTTTTCAGCAGCTATCGCGATGAGAGGCGATAGCGATCTTCCGACGCTTGGATACGATGACTGTCTTTTGGATGCTGTGGACAGAAGCTACGTGCGAAGCAGACTTCCCTGAAAGCTGCTCAATCGTCCCAGTTCACAAATAGCTAGTCAGCACACTCGGCTCAAGCACCGCAGTCACGTATGAGCGCTTCAACGTCCAGAAACAACCCTGGATGCTTTTGGACTCAAGCGGCCCCATGTCCACTGCGCACTGGTCGAGCTCGAAGATAGCGTCCCATGATTTTCGCACACGGTTTTCAAGCTGAAGCGCAGCTGCAGATCCTTGGGGAGCTGCCGCCAGAGCCTGGTCGAACGCCTGCTCATCAAGCTCGGATGCATAAACATAGATCCGGTTGAGCACAAAATGCCAGAGATCGAAACAGGACAGGGCCACCAGATGGGACGGGATCGACAGCTGCAACACTACAGGATCATCGTTACCACTCAGATCCTCTACATATGGTTCTGGGTGATTGTTTTCCCTGCGAACCCAGCACCACCATGGCGTTAAGCCAGGGGTCGGAGGAGGAACACCGCCTTCGGCCATGGACGCCTTGATCCAAGCGTATGCTGCCTGGAACATCGGATCTTCGTCCGCCTTACTGGCTGAGCAGGTGAGCTGGCCATGCTTTTCAAGGAGGCGCCACGTTGAACGCTGCATGATCGTCCAGCAAGTTATTCGGTCATCTGTGGAGAACTCGGACTGCCATTTCTGGATGTGGGTCGCTAGGGACAACTTGGACGCCTTACGGATGGCAGTGACACGTCGATAATCTTCGCCAAGCTGAAGGATGACAGCCTGATGGCTTCCTGGCTTCATTCTCCAGCACCTTGGAAGTGAGACTATTCGGCAATTCAACCCAAAGGTTTGTTAGGGAGATACAAAAAAATGGAATTTACCAGTCTTCTGGCTTTCGCAGTCATCGCACTGGGCATGGTGCTGACCCCAGGCCCAAACATGATCTACTAGGTATCGCGATCAATTTCCCAAGGCAGAGCGGCTGGACTGATCTCGCTTGGCGGGGTCGCGCTGGGCTTTGCCTTCTACATGCTGTGCGCCGCATTTGGCATCACGGCGCTTGTCCTTGCCATCCCGTTTGCCTATGACACTGTCCGTTTTGCCGGCGCCATCTACCTGTTGTGGCTGGCTTGGCAGGCAGTGCGCACTGGCGGTCGCTCACCTTTCCAAGCGAAGGCTATGGCCCCAGTCCCCGCAAGCTTGTTCTGATGGGGCTTCTGACGAACTTACTGAACCCCAAAGTCGCTGTACTGTATCTCTCGCTGCTGCCTCAGTTCATAGATCCGACAGCTGGAAGCGTGTTGAGCCAGGCCTTGATACTGGGGACTACCCAGATTGCTGTCAGCATCGTGGTCAACGCAGTGATTGTCCTGTCGGCTGCCAGCGTAGCCATGCTCCTTACCCGTCGTCCGATGTTTGCGTTGGTACAGCGCTGGCTCATGGGGACGGTGCTCGCCGGCTTAGCAATCAGAATGGCAACAGGAGGACGGCGTTGATATCAGGATCCCACGCCCGGACGTTCGGCAAACGTCCTAGGGCTGCGTCACTCGGCGTTTAGCGCCTGCATATGCCACTGAGTGTTTCCGGGAACCTAATAATTACTCTGGATTGATTTGCATAATGAACAGGATGATTGAACGGCCCCGGTACAAAATTGGCCGGCGGCTGTCTGTGATAGCTGTCACTGCGCTGTCAGGATGTGACGATAGCAGCGAGATTTACTGCCATCTGAAGGCCTTGCTGTGCAGACCTGATCGCTAGTGAGTCAACTTTCCCATGCAGGGAGACTGATCCTAAAGGTCGTAAAGCCCTCCGAGGAGGCACACCCGACTGTGCCGTAGTGGGCTTCTGCTAGTGACTTAACGATTGCCAGACCCAATCCGGCGTTGATCGATTTACCCTCTCTCCTCGCAGGATCGACTCTGTAAAAACGGTCAAACAGCCGGGGCAAGTGCTGTTGCGGTATATCCTCGCCAGGATTTTTAACTGACAAATTAACCACGCCTTCGCCTGGCTCGATTCTCACGTGGATCACGCTGCACGGTGGCGTATGCCTAATCGCATTGGACAGCAGATTAGAAACCATCCGATCCAACATCGTACCATCACCATACACTGCGCCCCGCCCAGAGACCTGTAGCTTTACTCCGGTATCATCTGCCAGCAACTGGTAATACTCAAAGAGCTTTTCAACGACCGCACGCAGCTCGATTTTCTCTTTGGCTGGTAGAACCAAACCGTTGTCCGACTTGGCCAAGAAAAGCATGCCATCAATGATGCTGGAGAGCCGGTTCAAATCCTCCAAGTTGGAATAGAGATTCTCTTCGTATACTTCAGGCGCACGTTTCTTAGCGAGGATGACTTCAGTGTGCGTTCGCAGGTTACTGATAGGTGTGCGCAGTTCGTGGGCGATATCAGCCGAAAAGTTGGATAGCCGAACAAAGGACTCTTCAAGGCGAGAAAGCATGGCGTTAAACGAGGAGACAAGACTTTCAAGCTCGCGAGGCACCTCTTCCATCGGGATGCGCTCTTTCAACGATCCGGCTGACATCGAGGCCGCCACTTGGGTCACCTGTGCTACCGGCTTCAGCCCGCTGCGCGCCACCAACCAACCTAAAGCTGCGCTGACTAAGGCACTGATCGCCAGTCCTATCACTAGCCACCACCGCAAGGTCTCAACGAAATGCAGATGGCTGGTTATGTCTAGACTCAACCAAGCGGTCAGCGGCTCGGTTTCATTTACTAAGCGAACTTGGGCCTGCATGCCTCGGTACATATGGCCGCCAACTGTCCACTCCCACATGTCTTCCTTCGGGTCGCTCGAATAGGCAGGGGGATGTTGAACTGCATTCGGTGTTGCGAAGATCGTCTTCCCTTGCTTGGTGGTGATCGAGGCCGAAAGTTCCTGATGAGCACCAAGCAAAGCCTGTAGTTGTAACACGACTTCTGATGACTCTGCGGAGCCAGCTTCGCCATCCATGATTTGTCGGATGGATTCGAGCTTTTCCGTCAAGGCCTGACGGTCGAGCGTCTTGAAGTGTTGTCGGCTAAACGCATCGAAGGTAAAGCCTGCCACTACCAGCACGGCGACGACGGCACAGACAAACATCATGCTCAATCGCAGGGTAAGAGATGCTCGCCTCATTCTGCATCGGGAGTGTCTAGCATGTAGCCCATTCCCCTCGTGGTTTGAATCAGCTTGGTGTCGAAATCATCGTCAATCTTGGCCCGAAGCCTGCGAATGGCGACTTCGATCACGTTGGTATCGCTGTCGAAATTCATGTCCCAGACTTGGGATGCGATCAGGGATTTTGGCAAGACTTCCCCCCTGCGACGCATCAGCAGTTCTAGTAGCGAAAATTCCTTAGCCGTGAGGTCTATCCGCCGACCAGAGCGCATGGCCCGGCGCTTTAAAAGATCGACCTCCAAGTCTCCAATTCTGATTGATGTCTGGTTGGGAGCGGCAGAGCCACGGCGGAGCAGGCTTCTGACGCGAGCAAGCAGCTCGGAAAACGCGAAAGGTTTGACAAGGTAATCGTCCGCACCTAGTTCCAATCCCTTGACCCGATCATCAACCCCGTCCCTCGCTGTCAGAAAGAGCACAGGAACAGCGCGCCCCACTGCGCGGATGCTTCGGATGACTTCCCAGCCGTCAATGCCCGGCATCATCACGTCCAGAATTAGGAGATCGTAGTTCTCGCTCAGCGCTTGATGCAGTGCTTGCGTCCCAGTCACAACCCGATCAACAGTGAAGCCGGCCTCTACAAGGCCTTGCTGTAGATACATGCCAGTTTTAGGTTCGTCTTCAGCTACCAAGAGTTTCATGCCTGGGCTCCGGTTTGTGCGGCGTTCAAGTGTGCTACCAAATTGGCCCCTATGCGCAAGCTGACGCAAATGTAATCGTCTCGAAAGCCTGCAGATAGCTGCCCTTCCAGGGCCGGTTGGGCTTCGGTGGAGACAGTCAAAGCAGCGAGCAGCGGCTTACAGAAATGTAATCGGCAATCTGATTATTTGCGCTTAACCTACCTTTTTAATCGGTGCGGAAGCGCGGCTCGCAGTCTAGGCCAAGGGCACCTGAAGCAACCACATACTAACTTTGGTGAGGTGGATGGAATGTTTAAACGAAAACTATCGCTGGCAGTGGCCTTTATGATTTGTGGTACCGCCCAGGCAGCAGCACCGCTCACGATTGATGTACACCGCGACGCGAACTGCGGGTGCTGCAAGGAATGGGTCAAACACCTTGAGTCGAGTGGATTCAAAGTGGTCGACCATGTGGAACAAGATATGAGCGCTATCAAGCAGAGCCTGGGTGTGCCCCATGGTCTTGCTTCATGCCATACAGCTGTCATTGACGGGAAGCTCATCGAGGGCCATGTCCCAGCCGAAGAAATCAAGAAGCTGAACGGTCGATCCGATCTCGTAGGGATCGCAGTGCCAGGCATGCCTGCAGGTTCCCCAGGTATGAAATACGGTCAAAATTATCAGCCGTATAACGTTATGGGGGTCACCAAGACAGGTGCGCAAGAAGTGGTGGCTACTTACCCCATTAGTCGATAGTTGTTGGCTAGATCTGAGCCCCCCTTGGAGCCGCTCAGATCTGGGCTCTAGCTCACCCTTGAGCCATGTCGATTGACGGGCTCAGTGTCCCCAACCAAGCCACCAGGACGACGATGGCCACAGCACAAGTGGATTCGAGCACCACGCTTTTTCGCAAAGCAGTCACTGCTAAAGAGTAATCACCGGCCTGCGCAGATCGCTCAAGGGCAGGACTCAGATAGAAGCGATTCAAGGTAGCAAGTCCAATCATGCCGGCAAAAAACACAATTTTCACGAGTAGAAGAACGCCGTAGGCGCCTGATATGACATTGGCCACTGTCGGCCCAACGATGAAGAGGTAATTGGCGATACCGGTCACTATGACCGTGCCAACGATCAGAGCACCTGCTGTTTCGAATCCGCTGAGCGCTCGTGATAGCACTCGGACGAGTCGCTCTGGATCAGATCCTTTTATTCGTAACATCAAAACAAACGCCGCAAGAGCTCCGACCCACCCGCCAGCGGCAAGTAGATGCAGGATATCAGCGGCAAAGTGCCAGAATCGTTTAGCACCTTCATCCATAGCTCCATGACCTGTCCACGCGAGTGTCGCCAAGGCGATGCTGCCCGCCAACGCAGCAATCCATAGACTTTCTGTTGGCCATCGCTTGCTCTGGCTTGCGACGACAATGACCACCGCTAGCAAGATCATGCGCGTCATCCAGCTATGACCGATCTCAGTCTCGTACAGCATCATTTCCAGGTGAGGCCGCAGCTCGCCCCAGTCAGAGGCGCCGCTCATATTGCTTGTCATAACGACGAAAGCTGCCATGGACAAAAGCATGCCTAGAGCGGCGGCGATAGGCAGTAGCCACCCAAAATGCAGCACTGCCCCGGACACGCGCTCCTTGCCCCGAAAGCCGTACAGTCCAAAGGCCGCTAGGCCGAACAAGAGCATCAGATCAAGATAAAGCGCGAGGCGCAGCGCCACATTCAATGGGTCGCCCATGCTTATTTCACTTTGAAAGTAACGCTGCCGGTAATCGGATGGGTATCGGAGGAAACCGCCCGCCATTCGACTTTGTAGGTACCAGCAGAGAGAGGAGAGGCTGGAGTCAAGATCATGGTTTTAGGATCGCTACTCCCAGCAACGCTGGCTTTTACAGCCATAGGGGAGTGTGACATACCGGGCATTTCCGTCATGACCAACTTGGCTCCGGAAAATTGCGTAACCAGGTTTTCGGAAAAATGCAGTTCAATCTTCGCAGGTGCGGGGCCGCTCTCGCCTTCAGCTGGAGTCGAAGACAGCAGCTTCGGGTGAGCCTGGGCAACCGCGCTGAGCAAAAGGCTGGAAGAAAGAGCGACGGCCATAAAACAGGATTTGAATACTGACATGCAAAGCTCCTCACAGCGCGTAGCTGTTGTGATGAGGTTAGATAATTATTGCCACTGACTTTTATTTAGAACCACACCCGGACGCCGAGCACCAAGCGTGCTTCGTCACTGTCTTCGCCTTCGTCGCGCGTGTAGTCAGCAGTCTGTCCATAGGCCCGATTCCAAGTTACACCTATGTATGGTGCAAATTCTGGGCGGATTTCGTACCGGAGCCGCAAACCAACCTCACTCTCAGACAAGCCTGAGCCAACGCCCCGCTGGGGATCGTTTTTGCCATAGAAGTTGAGTTCTGCCGTCGGTTGCAAAATCAGCTTATTGGTCAGGAGAATGTCGTAGTCTCCTTCCAGCCGAGCGGCGGTCTGGCCACCTTCACCCAGGTAAGCAGTAGCCTGGGCTTCGAAATTGTAGAGCGCCAAGCCCTGGATACCGAAAGCTGCCCACGTTTGAGGGTCGCCTGGTTTGAAATCTTGGCGAACTCCACCAACCAGATCCCACCAAGGGCTAATGGAATGGCCCCAAAGAGCTTGAACCTCTGCTTCTTCGGTCGTCCCATTGGTGCGCTCACCTTCTGAACGCAACCACAGACGATCAACATCTCCCCCTATCCAACCTTGAGCTTCCCAGTTGAGCGCGCTTCCATCGTCAGCATCCTGCCATTCCAATTTTTCAAATGTAAAAAACGAGTTAAGGGCAGTGTCATGGACTTCGTGACCACCTGGTGCCTTATAGACTGCGGCTCTGTCCACGTCGGTCAGAGGCGGTATCGGAGTCCGGCTTTGGGTTTGGGTCTGCTGCTTGGGAGGCTGCATACCCTGCATCTGACTGTGATCCATGCCTTGCATCTGGCTGTGATCCATACCTTGCATCTGGCTATGATCCATACCCTGCATTTTGCTGTGATCCATGCCTTTCATCTGGCCGTGATCCATGCCCTGCATTTGGCTATGTTCCATCGTCTGCATCTGTCCGTCTTCCGTGCCCTGACTTGGTTCAGCGGCTACCGGAAAGACAAAACCGGCGGTTAGAGCAACCGTAAATACAGCTGAGTGCATGCCAGTCCCGCAAAAGAAATTACTCATAGTCGGCCCCTTATTCCTCAACACGCACTTCGCGGAACATGCCCATTTCCATGTGGTACAGGAGATGGCAATGGTAGGCCCAGCGTCCCAGCGCATCGGCGGTCACTCGGTAGCTGCGCTTTGCTCCTGGCGGCATATCAATGGTGTGTTTGCGGACAAGGAATTGCCCGTTTTCATCCTCAAGGTCGCTCCACATGCCGTGCAAGTGGATGGGATGGGTCATCATGGTGTCGTTGACGAGAACGATGCGGACTCGCTCGCCATATTTCAGTTTCAAAGGCTCGGCGTCCGAAAACTTCACGCCGTTGAAAGACCAGGAAAACTTCTCCATATGCCCGGTCAAGTGCAATTCGATGGTTCGACTTGGCTCACGGCCATCTGGATCTTCAAACGTGCTCTTTAGGTCAGAGTACGTCAGTACCTTTCGGCCATTTTCGCGAAGGCCCATGCCGGGATCATCGAGCTTTGGCGATGTCGACATGGCCTGCATGTCGACGAGGGGGTTGTTGGATTCAGTGGCAGGGTGCGACTGCATTTCTCCCATTCCACCCATGCCGCCCATAGACATTTTGCTGTGATCCATTCCAGCCATGCTGTCCATACCGGACATGTCTTGGGTAGCGCCATGATTCATGCCTTTCATGTCGCCGCCGTCCATCCCAGACATACCCTGCACAGAGCTGTCGCCCGCGCCGGCCATCTTGCTGTGATCCATTCCAGCCATATTACCCATACCGGCCATTGCGCCATGACCCATCCCGGCCATGCCCATGTCGGCCATGGTGACTAGAGGACGAGGGTCAAGCTCAGGTACTGGAGCAACCAGACCAGGCCGGACGGCCAAGGTGCCCCTGGCGTACCCCGTCCGATCCATAGACTGCGCAAACAGTGTGTAGGCATCCTGAGTTGGTTCGACGATTACATCGAAGGTCTCAGCTGTGGCGATCCTGAACTCATCCACAGTCACTGGCTTCACATATAGGCCATCGGCGGCCACAACGGTCATCTTCAAACCCGGAATACGGACATCAAAGTAGGACATGGCCGAACCATTGATGAACCTCAACCTGAGCTTTTCACCCGATTTGAAAGTGCCTGTCCAGTTGGAGTCCGGAGCGTGGCCGTTCATTAGGTAGGTGTATGTCGCGCCACTGACGTCTGCGATGTCGGTAGGATTCATCTTCATCTCAGCCCACATCTTGCGATCAGCGACGGTAGCTGACCAACCTTTGTCCGCTACGTCCTTAATGAAGTCACCGACTGTTCGCTTGTGGTTGTTGTAGTAGTCCGCCTGCTTTTTTAGCGTTTTCATCAGTGCAGCCGGATCTTCATCCGTCCAGTCAGTGAGCATCACTACGTGGTCACGGTCGTATTCAAAGGGCTCGGGTTCTTTTGCTTCGATGACTAACGGGCCATATACGCCTGCCTGTTCCTGGAAGCCGGAGTGACTGTGATACCAATACGTTCCGTTCTGCTTGACCTTGAATTGGTAAACGTACGTGCCATTAGGCTCAATCCCACGGAAGCTAAGGCCCGGCACTCCGTCCATATTTGCGGGAAGAATAATCCCGTGCCAATGAATGGAGGTCATGTCCTTGAGGCGGTTCTTGACTCGCAAGGTGACGGTATCTCCTTCACGCCAGCGCAGCAGAGGCCCCGGAATTCCACCATTTATGGTCAGGGCCGTCCGGGGGCTTCCGGTGATATTTACCGGCGTTTCGCCGATAAAAAGGTCGAACTCCGTACCTGACAGGATATTGGCTTCGCCCAAACTGGGGGCCGCCCAAAGCGGCGTGCGCCAGAGTCCTAAGCCACCGAGAATTCCGCCTGCGGTGAGACCTTTCACAAAGGTGCGCCGAGAAGTTTTGGATTGCATACCGATTCATGTCCTGTCAGTCAGGTGCACGCACTGCGGTGTATTTCCGAGGGTTCGCCCTTTGGATAGCTTGTGCGCTTGATACATCGAAGATGACATAAGCCAACCAACGGCGTAATTACATTTCCGTAAGCTGGACGGCTCAGCAGTGATGAGTCTGCGTAAGCGTCGGGCCAACACGCCTTCAAAATTTATTAACTGGGATTATGGTGGCTGCGTATAGCCGAGCTGCTGTCATCTAACCGGAGGCGCTCGGCGAAGGTAGAAGGGCTGGCTTAAACAGTCGATGCGCGCATAAACATGGCTCATGGAGTGACAAGGGCAGCCCTGTCGCTCGGGGTCTACCTGCAATGTCGCTTGACCTCCACAAATGCGCGGAAATCCCCGTAGGGAATGGGCAGTTTACCGTGGAAGAAAATGGACGATGCCTGGTTGTAAAAGCCGTGCGGTGATTTTACATACGCTTTTGCTCTAGCTCGGGCTGCTCGAATCATTTCGCGATTACGGTACCCGGCTTTTTCTACCTGGTCGGTGACGATCTGCTCTACGACCTCAGCACGCCCTGCAGCGTTGAAGCTGGTCACCATGAAAGTGGCTAGGGTTCGGTAAAACCATTCTCCGCAGTGGAATAGCTTCAGAGGAGCAGCTAACAAGGCAAGCCCTGCCTGCAAATCGCCAGACTGAACGACGGACTTGTAGAACGCTGGAATGACGTCTCGAAGGTAACCAGCTTGCACCTCATCAGGTGCCGCAATGAGATAGTTAAATGGGCAAGGCGCCGTGATGCTTACAAGCTTTGAAATCTCCAACCCGTGGCATACAGCTAGCACTACCGCCGTGTTATTACGGGTCGCCTGGTTAATCGCCGCAATCTCCTGGACAAGCTCTTCCCACCCGACATATTCATTGCTGGCGTGCAGGAAGATTCCTTTCGCAGGATCTCCATGGCACTCGAAATGGAGTACGGGAAAGAGAACGCCTGATCTGCATTCCGTCTGCACCATCCTCAGTGCTGCAATCAACATCTGCTTGCTTTTGATCTTGTGGAAACTGCAGTACCCCGCTCGGCCAATAGCGGTGGAGTGGTCGAGCAAATCCTCGTAAAGCCGCAATCCTGTTTGCATTTCGCTTTCACCGAGCGCATCGAAAATGATCAAGCCGTTGTTTTGGCATATCGAGGTATAAACCAGCTCTTCCATAGTCACGATTATCCAGGTGGTACGGGTTTCCTATCATGCCTGCCGCGCCCCAGCGGCGCACGCAAGGCGTCACGCCGTCCATGACCTGCGAGGTTCCCCAGGGGGATACGTCACTCTGCGGCTGCCTTTCGTTTTTGTAATCCTACCTCCACCTCGCCGTTATGTTCGACTCGTCAAAATGCGCCTGCTAGCAGCTCACATAACAAAACAAGCCAGATCGACATTGATAATCTGCCGATTCGAACGGAGCGCACATGACTCACTTGAAGAAACTATCCCTGGCCTTGATTTCAGCAGCTGCCAGTTTGACACCCGTTACCAGCTTTGCGGATGACGAAAAGGAAGGATTTATCGAGGGCGGTACGCTCACGGTACTCACCCGAAATTTCTATATGAACCGTGACCACCGAAAGGGGGAGTCAAGCCCCACAGGCAATGGGTATTCCGAGGCATGGGCGCAAGGAATCATCGGTCGATTTCAATCTGGCTTCACCCAAGGCACCTTTGGTGTTGGCGTTGATGCATTTGCGATGACGGGTATCAAGCTTGATACCGGAGGAGGCCGTAACGGCGCCAGGAGCTCATTTGACGTACTACCGGTAGATGGCAATGGCGATGCCGAAGACGAATACACAAAACTGGGTGGTTCGATCAAGGCACGGGCTTTCGATACCATCGTAAACGTAGGAGACGTGTTCCCTACCACTCCAGTCGTGTCCTTCGGCGATTCGCGCCTGCTTCCAGAGAGTTTCCGGGGGGTGACCGCCGTGAACAACAGCATCAGCGACTTGACCCTTCAAGCAGGGCGCCTTCACGCAATGAGTCAGCCTGCGTCCAGTGGGATGCAGGGTGATTTTGCAACGTTTTATGCAGGCACAGTGCACTCGCCATGGGTTGGGTACTTCGGAGGCGAGTATGATGCAACTGATCGACTAAGCCTTAGTCTTTACGGAAGCCGTTTGAAAGATGCGTGGGATCAAACCTACGTCTCTGCTTCATATGTTCAACCCATCACAAGCGCGCTTGCCCTCACCGCTGACTTCAACTACTACAGCGCGAAAGATGAAGGAAGAAAACTCCTTGGCGAGTTCGATAACGACATCTGGAGCGCAAAAGTTGGGGTCAAGTACGGCGCACATACGCTGTCGCTCTCGCACCAGCGTAACCAAGGCGATGATGACTTCGATTATCTCCGCCAATCCGATTCGATATATCTCGCGAACTCGATCCAGTACAGCGACTTTAACTCCCCCAAGGAAAGATCATGGATGATCACCTATAACATCGAAATGTCACCGTTTGGCTTGCCTGGTCTGTCCTTCATGACCCGTTACGCCAAGGCCACCGGAGCCGATTACTCGAATGCGAATAACGTCTATATGCGCCGAGACGGAGAAGGAAACCCCTTGACCGATCAACATCGCTGGGAGCGTGACATTGAGGCCAAGTACGTCGTCCAAACAGGATCTATGAAAGATCTGTCACTGCGGATGCGTCAGGCCACGACACGAGCTACGGCGTTTGAATCTGACTTAGACGAAGTCAGGTTGATAGTTGAGTACCCACTCAGCATCCTGTAACACAGTGATCCAAACCATAACGCTTGGCGCTATGGTGACGGTTGCGGCTGAGTACCAAAAGAAAAGGCGCCCTATACAAGGCGCCTTTATCTGAAGAACATCAATTTCTTGGTGTGGTAGCGCTCGGTAGGCCGTTTTAGGCCCTTGCCGTTCACTTATCGCGTCAGTGCTTGTTGCGGCATTCGCTTAACGCCGCGTACTGCACTGTCATCAGCTCACCCGCTGAGTTCTCATAGGTCATAAGTCGCGGTATGACCTGGCAGCTTTTTGTATCCGGCGTCTGTCTTACAACTTTCGCTACGTCCAGTTTCATGCCGTACTTGTATTCGATGATCTCGGGCATGGGCTTGTTTTTCTTATCTGCATAGGCCTGGATGGCTATCTGATGCTTCTCGATAAGCTCCTTGGCCAAGGAGTCTTCACTGAGTGCATAGGATGGAAGGGAAGCTAAAGAAATGCAGGTGGCTATCAGTAGGGACATAAGGCGCATAGCGTGAACCTCTATAGTAAGTCACCCTATTATATGGAGGTGGGATTACCTGAAGGTTGCCCAAGAATTACGATTCGGAAATCTATATTTTTCAAGTGGTCACCGCTACCTTTGGCATAACAATATTGTAATCTTGCGATCATGTTCCTGTTAGCAGCCGGGAGTTAAAATCGACCTAATCTCTGCAGAAAGGATTTCTGAATTCTGGAGCTGCCCAATAATTTCCGGTGATATATGAAGCTTGTTAAATCGATCCTTTTCGTGGCCACAACTCTTTCTTGCACATTCGCCTTTGCCCAAGACGGCAGCGAGCGATCCATGCAAGCGGCTCAGCAGTTCCGTCTTGCCCAGCAGGAAGCCCGCGAAAAAAATGAATTGCGCGTTGAATCGCAGCGGTTGGTAAAGGGCGAAGATAAAGCTGAAAAGCAACTGGCTGAAAAATCCAAAGGTTAACCACTTCATGTCGGATTCACCTTAGAAGCTCAATAGCTCCTTTGGAAAAGGTGAATATTTAAGCGTCCATAGGGGCGCTTTTTTTTTGCCTCCATGGCACTGCGCTGAACACCTTCAGAATGCGTATGTCCCACAGATACAGATCGGTTGGCACCTCTTTTATCTCATTCAAGGAACATACTATGAGCGCAGGTCATAGCCACGGGCAGGTACGCGCAGGGCATGAAAAGAAGCTTTTGATGGCTCTAGGGTTGACCACTGGGTTCATGATTGCAGAAGTGATCGGCGCATGGATAACCGGCAGCCTGGCATTGCTTTCGGACGCTGCTCACATGTTCACAGATTCTGCCGCGCTGGCCATCTCGTTGATGGCCTTCCAGATTGCCAAGCGACCTGCTGATCGGAATCGAACATTCGGGTACGCGAGGTTTGAGATTCTGGCCTCAGCGTTCAACGCGATCCTGCTGTTTCTCGTCGCTCTCTATATTCTCTATGAGGCTTACCAGAGGCTCTCGAACCCCTCGGCCATTCAGTCGACTGGCATGCTGATTGTGGCCGTCCTTGGTCTTGTTGTTAACCTCATTTCAATGCGCCTGTTAGGCGCCGCAAGTGACGAAAGCCTGAATGTGAAGGGCGCTTATCTGGAGGTGTGGAGTGACATGCTCGGCTCGATAGGGGTGATCGTTGCCGCTATCGTGATTAGGTATACCGGTTGGGTATGGATGGATTCACTGGTCGCAGCGGCCATAGGCTTATGGGTGCTTCCTCGCACCTGGAAGCTACTGCGCGAGAGCATGAATGTGCTGCTTGAGGGCGTGCCGAACGGCATCGATTTAGACAAAGTAGAACAAGCCATACTCTCTGTGACGGGTGTCCAAGCTGTCCATGATTTGCACGTTTGGTCGGTCACCAGCGGCAAGAACGTGATGAGCGTCCATGTGGTCATTTCGCAAAGCTCTTTGGATGGTCAGTCCATTCTGGCGTCAATTACCACCTTGGTTACTGAACAGTTTGAGGTCGGCCACTGCACCATCCAGCTGGAGCATGACGGCTTTCACGATGATGATCATTCAGCGGACGATCATCATGAGGATGGACACCTGCACCATTCGTGAAGCTCGCGGCAGAGTTGCCGCGAGCTTTGCTTTGAGGCGGCTGGCGTGATCAGTCCTCCTCTCGGCGATAAGCCCATTGGTACAGCGCCGGGAGCACCAATAAGGTCAGCGCCGTCGAGGACAGGATGCCGCCGATCACTACGGTGGCCAATGGGCGCTGAACCTCAGCACCTGTGCCCGTCGCCAATGCCATGGGTATAAACCCGAGCGAGGCAACGAGCGCCGTCATCAGTACAGGGCGTAGACGAGTCAAAGCCCCGATATTGATGGCGTCGCTCAGCGAGCGCCCCTCTTCACGGAGGTTTCGGATGAACGCGATCATGACCAATCCGTTGAGCACCGCAACACCCGAAAGGGCAATAAAGCCTACCCCCGCCGAGATAGACAGGGGGATGTCTCTAAGCCACAGCGCCATGACGCCACCAGTCAGTGCAAACGGGATGCCGGTGAAGACCAGCAAGCCATCCTTCAGGTTGTTGAACATCATGAACAACAATGCCAGAACCATCATTAACGCGACGGGCACAACGATCTGTAGCCGCTTGGCCGCAGACTGCAACTGCTCGAACTGCCCGCCCCACGTTGTCCAATACCCGGCAGGAATCTGCACGCCGTTTTGAATGGTCTCTGCAGCTTCCGAAACAAACGACCCTAGATCTCGTCCACGAACGTTAGCGCTGACGATCACAACGCGCTTCCCATCTTCCCGGCTAATCTGATTAGGCCCAAGCACCAAATCCAGGCTCGCGACTTGTGAGAGCGCGATGAAGCCAATCTTCTGATCGCTGCTGCCGGCACTGGCCGGAACGGGGATAAGCAGACTCGACAAGCCTGACACATCAGTTCGAAGCTTCTCAGATAGGCGCACTACCATGTCGAATCTACGGTCACCTTCGTACAACGTGCCCGCTTGGCGGCCACCGACGGCGGTCGCAATCGCATCCTGCACGTCACCGACGTTCAGGCCATAGCGAGCAGCCTTGTCCCGGTCGATGTTGATAGTCAGTACCGGCAACCCGGTTGTCTGCTCGACCTTGACCTCGGACGCCCCAGGCACCCTTTGTAACGCAGCGGCGATTTTCGCGGCAGTCTGGTTCAGCACCTCCATATCGTCGCCAAATACCTTGACCCCAACATCGCTTCGCACGCCTGAAATCAATTCGTTGAAGCGCAGCTGGATCGGCTGGGACAGCTCGTAGTTGCTACCGGGAACGCTCGCTGCCGCTTTTTGAAGATCAGCAATCAAGGTCTCCCGCGACTTATCTGGATCAGGCCACTCGCTTTGCGGCTTGAGCATGACGTAGCTGTCAGAAATATTCGGTGGCATCGGATCAGCTGCAATTTCTGCCGTCCCTGTTCGAGCGAAGACACGTTGTACTTCTGGCACCTTTTCAATGACCGCTTTCTCCAATCGCTGCTGCATATCAACCGATTGGGTCAGGCTTGTTCCGGGCACTCGGAGCGCCTGCAAAGCAAAGTCACCCTCACTTAAGCTGGGGATGAACTCGCTGCCCATTCGGCTTGCTGCGAAACCAGACAAGATGATCAAACTGAATGCTGCTGAAAAGGCTACCGAGCGATGGCCGAGCACCCATTTAAGAATAGGGTCGTAGCGCAGGCGTGCCGTGCGCATGACGACGCCTTCCTCTTCCTTGACCTTGCCGGTGACGAACATGGCGATAGCGGCAGGAACGAACGTTACAGACAGGATCATCGCACCGAGCAACGCGATAACCACGGTAAACGCCATAGGGTGAAACATTTTTCCCTCAACGCCCGTCAAGGCAAAGATAGGCAAATACACGACCATGATAATCAGCTGGCCGAAGATCAGAGGTCGGCGAGCCTCCTTGGCTGCAGCAAAAACTTCGTGGAACCGTTCTCCTCGGGTCAGCATTCGACCATGTTTCTGCTGCGCATGGGCGAGCCTGCGGATCGCGTTTTCAACGATCACCACTGCACCGTCGACGATGATGCCAAAGTCCAACGCCCCCAGGCTCATGAGGTTAGCGCTGACCTTGTTTGCAAACATGCCGGTGAACGTAAACAGCATTGCTAGCGGGATAACCATGGCCGTGATCAATGCAGCACGGATGTTCCCAAGGAACAGGAAAAGGATCGCGATAACCAGAATCGCGCCTTCGATAAGGTTCTTCTTTACGGTCGCGATGGCTTTCTCGACCAGATTGGTGCGGTCGTACACCGTGACGGCCTGAACACCTTTCGGCAGCGAGCGGTTGATGTCGACCAGCTTGGCCGCCACTGCTTGCGACACCGTGCGGCTGTTTTCACCGATGAGCATGAAGACAGTGCCGAGCACGACCTCGCGCCCGTTTTCGGTTGCAGCTCCTGAACGTAATTCCTGGCCGATGCCTACATCCGCAACACTTCCGACTCTGATGGGCGTGCCCTGTACGTTGGCAATGACGATGTTAGCGATGTCATCCGCTGTAGCGAGCTGGCCGGGCGCCCGGATCAGCAACTGCTCTCCACCGCGCTCGATATAGCCGGCACCAACGTTTGCGTTGTTGCGCTCCAGGGCCGCCACCAAGTCATTCAGCGTCAGCTTGTAAGCCGCCAGTTTTTTGGGGTCTGGTGCAATCTGGTACTGCTTGGCAAAGCCCCCGATGGTATTGATCTCTGCAACGCCCGGCACATTGCGCAGTTGCGGTTTGACGATCCAGTCCTGGATCACGCGAAGGTCGGTCGGGGTGTAAGGGGTTCCGTCCTCCTTGAGTGCGCCTTCGGCAGCTTCGACTGTCCATAAGAAGATTTCCCCGAGCCCTGTCGAAACCGGCCCCATGACGGCATCGACACCCTCAGGCAGTTGATCCCTGGCGACCTGCAGCCGTTCGCTGACCTGCTGGCGAGCGAAGAACAGATCCGTGCCGTCTTCAAAAATAACGGTCACTTGAGACAGACCCGAACGCGATAACGAACGCGTCTGCTGCAACCCAGGCAAGCCGGCCATGCTGGTTTCAATCGAATAAGTGATGCGCTGCTCAGTTTCGAGCGGCGAAAAACCTGGCGCCGAGGTATTGATCTGCACCTGGACGTTAGTGATGTCCGGCACTGCATCGATGGGAAGTTTCTGGTAGCTGACAATGCCAAGACCAGCCATTAGCAACACGGCCAGCATCACGACAATGCGCTGCTCTATCGCGAACTGTATTAAACGTTCAAACATGAGTTTGTACTCGTACGACGCGGATCAATGGACGTGCTCAGCTGAGCCTTTACCGAGCTCTGACTTGAGAATGAAACTGCCTGTAGAGGCCACTTGGGTACCTGCGGCCAGGCCTTGAACGATTTCTACGTAGCCACCGTCGCGTCGACCTATTGTCACCGGCTGTAATTGAAACCCCTCTGGATTGCGCACGAACACCGAAGGCTTGTCCTCAACGGTCTGAATGGCCGTCTCAGGGAGGCTGACACCCGCTTGGGCCTTTTCCGCTGTCACGTCGATTGATACGAAAAGCCCTGGACGCCAGGCGCCCTCAGGATTGGGCAAAATGACTCGCACTACTGCAGCCCTGGTCTGTTCGCCCAGCAGGCTGCCGACGTAGCTCACACGGCCTTCAACCTTGGCGTCCAGATCAGGGGCGCTGACAGTCACCGGCTTGCCAACGACGACCTTGTTCAAGTCTTTTGGGGTTACACCAAAGGTTGCCCAGACACGCGTGAGGTCTGACAAAGTGAACGCGGTACTGGCCTCATTCACCATCTCGCCAATGCTCAGATGTTTTTCCACGACCACGGAATCAAAGGGCGCCACAAGCTCATACCGGTTTCCTGCAGACGCATTCAGATTTGCCCCAATGGCGCCGAGTTTTTGCCGCGCATTGGCCAAATTGATCTCTGCCTCTTGATACGCCTGGCGAGCCAATAAGTAGTCCTGCTCGGCAGATATCTTGCTCTGCCATAGCTCTTTCTCGCGCTGCATGGTAAGGCGTGCCAGTTCCAAACGCCTCTGGATAGCGCTTAGCTCGCTTCTCTGATCGGAGATCTGCTGGCTGGCAATCACAGCCAGCACCTGGCCTTTTTTCACGGCCTGCCCCAGGTCTGCCCTCACTGACTCGACTACGCCGCTTACGCGAGGTACTACGTGAGAGGTACGGTCTTCATCGAAGCGAATTTCACCAGGAAATGTCACAGACGTACTCATCTGTCGGGGTACAGCGGCTACGATCTCAATGCCAGCGGCATTAATTTGCTCAGCCGTCAGCTCAAGGTGTCCTTCCTCTTCATGGGCTCCCTCGGAGGCTGTTTCTGTGTGGCCTTCCTTGCCATGGCCTTCATCGCCATGTTCTTCTTCCCCATGGCCAGTTTCTTTTTCTCCTGCTGCACCATGCTCCTCCTTGCCATGTCCGTCTTCGCCGTGAGCGTGACCAGATTCCTTCTCGTGGCCATCGCCAGCAGCTTGAACGTCAGCCACAACGGGCAATATTTTGCCACCTACTGCAACGCTACCCAGACCAATGATGGCTACGACCGCCACAGCGATTGTTATGCCCCGTGTGTTATTCATGAATGCTCCTGACGACCATATGCATGCCGCGCATGCAACGTGCCCGATAAGTTCGGATTAGCGAGATTTACGGATTAGGGGACAGGTGACTGAGATCGCCATAGATGCGCTCCACGGTTACCCTGGCATCAGTCGCCGTAGCCATGGATTCCAGGTACTGGGTGCGTGCATCGATGAGCGTTCGCTGAGCGTCAAGCACTTCCAGGTAACCGAATTTGCCCATTTCAAAACCGCGTGTGGCGGTGTCTACGGCGTTTTGAGCTGCCGGCAGGATGGCTCGATTGTAGGACTCGACCTCCCGTGAAGAGGTTGTCCACTGATCCAGAGCCGATTGGACTATGGTGCGAAGCCTTAACTCTGCAGCGTTACGCAGATCTCGGGCCTGATCTGCGCGGCGAGAGGCGGCCAAGACATTGCCTTGGTTACGATTGAACAGCGGAAGGGGCATTGACATGCCGACGACGTTCACCTGCTCTCGGTCTTCGCGGCTGTACTGGCTGCCAACGCTGACGGTTAAATCCGGCACACGTTGTGCCCGCTCCGATCCCAAGGCTGCTTCAGTTCGTTGTATCTGGGCTTCAGCCAGGCGCAGCTCGGCAGACTGACTCAGGGCGCTCAACAGTTCCATCGAGGGCGGCGCTACAATCTTGGACAGATCAGCACCGTCCAACCTGTCGAAAGAGATCACAGCGGATCCGGTTGCCTTGGCCAGTTCCCGATAAGCGTTAGTTTTAAGGGTCTGTGCCCGGCGCACTTGAAGGTCTGTCTCTGCAAGCTGCACCTGGGCTCTGGTGGCCTCCACCGGTGAGGACTTGCCCGCACGGACTCGACCTTCGGCTACCTCCAAACCTCTTTGTGCGAGGCCCTGAGACTGCCTGGCCAAATCAAGCCCGGTCTGTGCTCTGAACGCTGCAAAGTAGGCCTGTACCACATCGGCACGTAGCTCATTGCCCCGACGCTCCAGCTCGATTCTCGCCGTATCCTGCCCACGTTCTGCTACGTTAATACGGGCACCCCGCTTACCGCCAAGCTCCAGAGCCTGACTCAGCATGACTGTAGTGGTGCTGGTGCTGCGGCGGGTATCTTCTACCTCCCACGACAGTTCGGGATTTGGCATCAACCCGGCCTGTTGCCTTTCCCCTTCGGAGATTTCGATCTCCCACCGGGCTGCAGCAAGATCCGGGTTGCGTGAAAACGCAGCCTCGATTGCCTCTTGCAAGGATATGTTTTGCGGCTTGTCCAGCGCCGTAGCGCTCAGTGGCACCATCAGAATGGACAAGACGCCGAGTGCGCAAGCACACCTTAGAGTGCGCGACGCTACTGAAAAAATTCCAAACCCAAGCACTCTGCACTTCTCCAGTCGCTCAACATACTCAGCTCGATACGAGCAGGCGAAACTCTGCCTATAGCTAGACAAAGTAGGTGCGAGAACTCTAGGGAACAGTGGTTATCATGAGGGTTGCAGGAAAATTACAATTTCGTTATCTGGCCACGGGCCTTTAGGGATTGGATTAAGGTTGTCAGGTAGCAGGTCTTCGACGGAAATATGCAGTAACACCTTAGTTCCTTTTTGCGTCAACCGTGGGTGCTATCAGCGCGTATCGGGCCGATTCTCTGTGTCAGGAACCTTGACCCTGAACCAGCTACAGGCTTTAAAATCCCTTTGCGTACAGAGGCTTGTGAAAAATCTGTGAAAGTGGCGGCGCCGGGCATCCAACAACTTCTATAGCTCGTGAGTCAGATAATTTAATTATAGAGGATGTCTTCTATGCGAATCCTTGTTGTAGAGGACGAGCTCAAAACTGCCGAGTATATGCATCAAGGCCTGTCGGAAAGTGGTTATATAGTTGATATAGCTAAAACCGGAATTGATGGTCTGCACCTTGCTCAAAGCCAGGTTTACGACATTGTAATTCTGGACGTTAACTTGCCGGTGATGGAAGGCTGGGAGGTTTTGAGAGAACTTAGAAAAACCTGCAATACCCGAGTCATTATGGTGACAGCGCGTGGACGCCTGGAAGAAAAGGTAAAAGGTCTTGAAATGGGTGCCGACGACTATCTCGTCAAGCCCTTTGAATTTCCCGAGCTACTGGCCAGGATCCGAACACTGATGCGTCGAAGCGAGCAGTCGGGTTTGCCTGAAGTGCTTCGCGTGGCAGATCTTGAGCTTGACCAAGGTAGGCACCGAGCCTTTCGCGGTACCCAGCGCATTGACCTAACCACCAAAGAGTTCGCCCTCCTTCATTTGCTGATGCGCCATAGCGGTGAAGTCATGTCTCGGACACAGATCATTTCTCTGGTTTGGGACATGAATTTCGACTGCGATACCAACGTGGTAGAGGTTTCGATACGTCGACTCAGGGCGAAGATAGATGACCCGTTCGACCGCAAGCTGATTCACACCCTGCGCGGTGTTGGGTATGTGCTGGAGGCGCGGGAGTGAGGCCTACCAGACTTTCCATGCGCCTAGGGCTGACGGTGAGTGCCATCTGTGCGCTTCTGGTGCTGATCATGGCCACGCTGGCGTATGCGACCCTTTCACGCCAGCTTGATGCGCGGGCTGTGGATGCGCTCAATGAAAAGCTCAGCCAGATTGAGCATAGTTTGGCGGAGGGCTCAAGCTCAGTAGCCGAAGTGGTTCTGCACCCGCACAACCTTCGTGACCAGATCATTGGCCATGATGACTACACGCTGACAATCCTGGATTCCAGTTCGCCAAGAAGGCGGCTGTTGAGCCTAGGTGGAGATGAGGGAAAGGAGCTGCCCATTCCTGAAACAGACGGTCGGTCTAAGGATTACCTTCACCTGACCAGCCCTGAAGGCCATGAAACCTTAATGGCCTACAGGGTGGTACGACTGCTTAATGGTCAGCACGTGCTCGTGCTCCTTTCTTTAGACAGGGAAAGCGATGTCACGCTCCTAAGCGCTTTTGTGAAATCCTCTCTGTTTGCGGTTCCACTGATCCTTCTTTTGGTGGGAGGCGGTGCCTGGTGGTTTGTTCATCGAGAGCTAAAACCGCTGCGTGCGTTTCGAAAAGTCGCTGCCATGGTATCTGCACGTGATCTCTCTCATCGGATGAAAGTGGATGGCCTTCCCGATGAGCTTCGAGATTTGGCCCACGCTATCAATTTCATGCTCCATCGGCTTGATGGTGACGTGCAGCAGCTTGCGCAGTTTTCTGACGACCTTGCCCATGAGCTGCGCTCGCCGATGAACAACCTGATGGGCAAGGCTCAGGTCACGCTTTCAAGAGAACGTCCCCCTTCGGAATACAAACAGGTGCTGGAATCATGCACTGAAGAGCTGGAACGGCTCTCGCGCATGGTCTCACAAATGCTTTTCCTGGCGAGCGTCAGTCAGCCCTCTGTGCCGCTAGCGACCGAGTCGATTGACCTGCGCAGCGAAGCCGAGAAAGTGATGGAGCTGTTCTCGCACTCTGCTGAAGACAAGGGCATGTCTTTGGTCATTAAGGGCCACTCACACGCCATCGGTGAGAGGCTGATGATCCAAAGGGCCATCTCAAATCTTCTCTCAAATGCTATCAGGCACGGCCCTGACGGGAGCACTGTCGCTTTGGAGCTTGAAGAAAGCCGAACCGAGGCGGTACTGGCGGTACGCAATACTGGGGAAGGGATCGCAGCTGAACATCTACCTAGGATTTTCGACAGGTTTTACCGTGTTCACCCTAGCCGATCCAGGCAACAGGGGGGGACAGGACTGGGCCTGGCCATCGTGCGAAGCATCATGAGCCTCCACGAAGGCCATGTAGCCGTAGAAAGCGAACTTAACGGCCCTACGACGTTCAAGCTAATCTTCCCTCAATACGCATAGCCCTAAACACTCAGTGAGCGGCAGATTGGACTGGCGAATACACCTTGTTACATATCCAGAGCTTGTGAAGTGCTTTTTTCTCCATGAGGCTGCATTTAGCCAGGTGCGACGAGCCCAGGCTGTTTATTCCATATCAACGTGAGCCCACATATGAAATTGCCAAGTTTGAAAATCGCAGGGCGTCGCATTGCCATGCTCATTGCAGTAGGCACTGTGTCACTGGTTCAAGCTGCTCCAGTCCAGACCATTGACGTACACCGAGATCCGAACTGCGGGTGTTGCTCCAAATGGATTGCCTACCTGCGAGACAATGGCTTCACGGTGAACGATCACGTGGAAGACAACATGAGCGCAGTCAAGGACAAGCTGGGCGTGCCCCATAAACTGGGCTCATGCCACACCGGTGTAGTGAATGGGAAGTTCGTAGAGGGTCATGTGCCCGTGCAACAGATTGCCGAGCTGGTTAAGCGCTCTGATCTCAAGGGTGTAGCCGCGCCAGGCATGCCCATGGGCTCCCCCGGTATGGAATCAGGCAGCCGTAAAAGCGCCTATCAGGTCATTGGTTTGACAACCCAAGATAAAGAGCTAGTCGTGGCTGACTATCCGGCGCAGTGAAGCCATACATTTGAGCGAATTCGAGCCACCTGGTGCTTGACCCTGTAGCCACTTCAGGGTGTTTACTCTCAGCATAATTTGCTGAGGGTAACGAAATGAAGAAGTGCTGTGGCGAACCAAATGGTTCTCCAGCCGCCGCCGAAACGGCTGGACGAGCGGTCGAGACATGGGCACCTAACCACGATAGCGCTGGCAGTGAACAGGGCGGCTCTACCACCCCCTGCTGCGGGGCGAGCGATAGCTTGACGTCCGAAGCCGTGAGGGCGACGTGCTGCTCATCTAGCTCACAAACCCACTTGGCACCTGCCAGTTCGGGCCAGCTTTATACCCTCAGCGAACCAGCTAACTCGCACAAGGAGCTACAAAGTTCGACGCCCAGCGTCGAGCCCACCCCTGGTGGCTGCTGCTTGGCCTCTCAAAATATTGAATCGGAATGCTGTGCAGAACCTGAGGTAGCTAAGGTAGCCGACCTAAGTGATACGCCCCATAGCCGATCCTCTCAAGGCGCATCATTCAATACATTCCACATAGGTCAGATGTGCTGCCCAACCGAGCAGGCCATGATCGAAGGCAAGCTTGGCAAGATGGCGGGTGTCGAGAAACTCGAATTCAACATGATGAAAAGAACGCTCGGCGTGTGGCATACCCTTGCGGATACGACTGAAATTGCCAAGGCAATCTCTACGCTGGGAATGACTGCGGAGCGGCTGGACTCGCCTAAAACCACGAAGATACAGGTCGCCCAACTTGACTGCTCGGCAGAGGAAAGCCTCATTCGCGCCAAGCTCAAAACGCTTGCAGGCGTGGAGGGGCTGGATTTCAACATACCTCAACGCACTGTTAGTCTTACGCATCAGCCAGAGGCTCTTTATGGGGCACTCGAAGCTATTCGCAGCTTAGGTATGTCGGCTGTGGTTGCAGAGGAAGGCAGCAGCCAGCCGGGCGCTGCAGCCCCGAAAACCGGGTGGTGGCCTCTAGGTTTGGCAGGTGTCGCAGCCGTAGGTGCTGAGGTCTTGCATTTAACGTCAGCTGCGCCGGAATGGCTTGTGGCCATGGTTGCCCTGCTTTCTATAGCCATCTGCGGGCCGGCCACCTATAAAAAAGGTTGGATTTCGATCCGGCATTTGAACCTGAACATCAATGCACTGATGTCCATTGCGGTAACAGGCGCCGTGCTGATTGGTCAGTGGCCTGAAGCCGCAATGGTCATGTTTCTCTTCACCATAGCGGAACTGATTGAGGCTAAATCCCTGGATCGCGCACGCAATGCCATTCAGGGCTTGATGAGCCTGTCCCCTGATCGTGCGACTGTCAGGCAAGCAGACGGCCAGTGGAAGGAAGTAGATGCGAAAATTGTCGACATCGGTGATCTCGTCCGTGCGCGTCCCGGCGAACGCATAGGCCTTGACGGAGAGATTGAGCAAGGTCATTCAACAGTCAACCAAGCCCCCATCACAGGCGAAAGCATGCCTATTGAGAAAACGGTGGGCGACAAGGTTTACGCGGGTTCCATCAACGAATCGGGAGCCTTCGAGTACCGTGTTACAGCACGAGCAAACAACACGACGCTGGCTCGCATCATCCATGCGGTGGAAGAGGCTCAAGGCTCCCGCGCACCCACGCAGCGTTTCGTTGATCAGTTCGCAAAATACTACACCCCAGCGGTTTTCTTCTTCGCGCTGGCAGTTGCAGTCATACCGCCAGTCTTTATGGCCGGAGCCTGGTTTGATTGGGTTTACCGCGCCTTGGTGTTGTTGGTAGTCGCTTGCCCGTGTGCCTTGGTTATCTCCACGCCCGTTTCCATCGTCAGCGGGCTTGCGGCTGCAGCGCGCAAAGGGATTTTGGTCAAAGGCGGGATCTATCTGGAAATCGGCGCTAAGGTCGACTATGTCGCTCTAGACAAGACAGGCACGATCACGCACGGCAAGCCGGTACTTACCGAGTTCTTCAGCTTGGTTGATCAGCCTGAAGTCGATTTGCGGAAGATCGCAGCAAGCTTGGGCAGCCGGTCAGACCACCCTGTGTCGCTGGCCGTTGCCCGCGATCAGGATCCATTGACGCTTGTACAGGTCGATGGTTTCGCTGCGTTGCCCGGTAAAGGTATCAAGGGAGATATTGACGGTAAGCAGTACCACTTGGGCAACCATCGGCTGCTGGAGGAGCTTGGTCTTTGTGACGCTTCGCTGGAGTCGCAGTTGGGTGCCTTAGAGCGGCAAGGCAAGACCGTTGTGGTATTGAGCAACGCTGATCGTGCGCTGGCAGTCTTTGCAGTCGCTGATACGGTTAAGCAGTCTAGCCAAAAGGCGATTGAAGAGCTGCATGCACTGGGCGTGAAAACTGCCATGTTGACCGGCGACAATGATCACACCGCATCTGCCATTGCCCAATCCGTTGGTATTGATCAGGCTTCAGGAAATCTGCTTCCAGCTGACAAACTCACCGCAATCGAAGAATTGCAGTCCAAAGGGCATGTGGTGGGTATGGTCGGCGACGGCATCAATGATGCGCCCGCATTAGCCAAGTCGCAGATTGGGTTCGCGATGGCGGCTGCAGGCACCGATACTGCTATCGAAACCGCTGACGTTGCCCTGATGGATGATGACCTCAGAAAAATCCCGGCCTTCATCCGCCTGTCCCGTCAGACGGCCAGCATCCTGAAACAGAATATCGTCTTTGCCTTGGGCATCAAGGCAGTGTTCTTGTCCTTCACCTTGGTGGGAATGGCAACAATGTGGATGGCCGTATTCGCTGATGTCGGCGTGAGCGTTTTAGTGGTGCTGAACGGGCTACGCCTGCTGAAAAAGTGATGCCGGTCGTTAATCCTGACGCCTGGCTACGGTTGCTCGTCGAACGTTGGGCAAGTTGGCGTGATGGAAGAGCGGTGATGATGCCGTGAAGTGAGACAAGGGCTGTGTTACGTACAAACGGGTAGCGTGCAGAGCTTGGCCAGAGCATTGACGGAGCCGAGCGGAGTTCACGCTTTAGTGTGTCTCATCTCGGAGCTGCATTTTGGCGAAGCGCGAAGGTTCATCTAATCCTCCCGGTCGTGATCCCAAATTAGCCCTTCCGGGGCCGCTCGCCGTTGGCGTACAGCCTAGCCTGGGAGAGCTGAATGCCAGCGTCCCAGTACCAGCCTCTGGCGGCTGGGTGCGACGACTTCTAGCTTTCGCTGGCCCTGGCTACATGGTCGCCGTGGGTTATATGGATCCTGGCAACTGGGCGACCGACATTGCGGGTGGATCACAGTTTGGCTACATGTTGCTTTCGGTCATTCTGCTATCGAACTTGATGGCTATCGTGCTTCAGGCGCTGGCCGCTCGGCTGGGCATCGCTACAGGGCTGGATCTGGCGCAAGCATGCAGAGCGCACTACAGCGCACCCGTTCGTATGGGCCTGTGGTTTGTCTGCGAGCTGGCAATCATTGCCTGTGATCTGGCTGAGGTTATCGGGACTGCGATTGCGCTCAAGCTGCTGTTCGACATCCCGTTGTTATGGGGCACCATTCTTTGCGCTGCCGACGTGTTCCTGATTCTGCTGTTGATGCGGCGAGGGTTTCGCTGGCTGGAGGCTTTCATCGTAGCGCTGCTGGTGCTGATCTTTGCGTGCTTTGCTGCACAGATGGTGATGTCCCAGCCGCCACTTGCTGCGGTGCTGCAAGGATTCATACCGCAAACCGAGGTTGTGACAAACCCCGCTGCACTCTATCTGGCCATCGGTATTATCGGTGCGACGGTAATGCCTCATAACCTCTATCTGCACTCATCCATCGTGCAGACCCGCAACTACCCGCGAACCGAGGCTGGCAAGAAGAGCGGTTTGCGCTGGGCGGTAACCGATAGCACTATCGCGCTCACCTTGGCGCTGTTCATCAATGCGGCGATCCTCATCACGGCTGCAGCGGTGTTCAATGCGGCAGGTCGCACAGACGTAGCGGATATAGAAAAGGCGCATGAGCTCCTTTCTCCTATGATCGGTGTAGGCATCGCATCCACTCTCTTCGCCATCGCTTTGCTCGCATCTGGAATGAACTCCACGGTTACCGCCACCCTGGCCGGGCAAATCGTAATGGAAGGATTTCTGCAGCTGCGGATTCCTGCGTGGGCTCGTAGATTAATCACACGCGCAATCGCGATTATTCCGGTGGTGATCGTGACCATGTTGTACGGAGAGAGAGGCACCGCGCAGCTGCTGGTCTTGAGCCAGGTGATACTGTCGATGCAGCTGCCGTTCGCTGTTATTCCGCTGGTAAGGTTTGTTACCGACCGCTCGAAGATGGGCTCGCTGGTCGCTGGGCGTGCGTTAGCGATACTCGCCTGGGGGATCGCAGCGGTGATCGTGATACTGAACATCAAGCTATTGCTGGATGTGGTGCAGAGTTGGCTTTAACAAGCCAAAAGTCGCACTGACAGATACCGGGGCATGACCATCCTCGCCAAGGATCGTACCTAGGCCGCAATTCCAGCTGCGAGGCTAGGTGAGCGAGGACGTCTACATAGATTTGACCGAGACGACTTCCACATACTTGTACTTCTTCCGGGCAGCCTTGACCGCTTCCTGTTCAGCAAGCAGCGTGCTCAAGGTGTCGGCGTCATGGATCAGCTCGTACGTTTTGCCTTCAAACTCATTGCCCACGCTCAGCGTGACTCGCAGTCGGGGCTTGAAAGCCTTCGCCACCTTCTTCTTGGCAGCAGGCGCTACCGTTGGCTTGGTGAACACAACCTCTGGCACCGGATCGTCGACTTGAGAAGCAAGTATCTGCTCTTCAGGCTGGGCCGAGCCGAAAAGGGCAAGACGCATTTCTTCTTCGCTCAAATCTGAATTCATACAACGCCTCGAAGGGGTCAACATGTAGCGCGGCGATTCTACTAGGCTTCCTTCACGGCATTCCGAGAAATAAGTGAGGCTCATATTCCTAGGTCGATTTCGAGACATGAGCCCCGCCAAGCTCGCGAGAGCTGCCCCTTCGGCAGACGAGTAATCAGCCCGTCCGCAAGATCACTCGCGTGACGAGCGTACAAAGTTACCGTGCCGCTGAGTGGCGTTCTACCCGGCACGAATGCACCGACCTGCTCTTGGGCAACTTTCAGTATATTCAGGACTTGTTGGCTCACCCTAGGGGTGCTGAGATGCTCAACCAGTAATGTGGGTGGGGGAGAAGCGGTACGCCACAGCTTCACAACTAGCTCGAGCAGCCCTTCATGGCCGAAATGGTGAAGAGCCAGATCCCACAGCTGACCTTCTTGCACCATGTCGAGGCGACGCCTATTCATTATGGAGTTTTAAGGACATGAGGCTCTTTCTCGATTGTGAATTCACACAGCTCTCGGCAGCAGCGAAGCTGATATCGCTGGCACTGGTAGCTGAGGAAGGGCGCGAATTCTACGTGGAATTGCTTGATGATTGGAGAGAAGAAGACTGCAGTAATTTCGTAAAGGAAATCGTGCTTCCGCAGTTGTGGGGTGGCAGCTGGGCGTTGCCTATCACCGAGGCGAGGATTTCGCTTCTCGAGTTCCTGGCGTCTTTCGACTGTGCGATAGAGATCGTTACGGATGCGCCACAATTCGACTGGGAGCTGTTCTGCGAGCTTGCTTATGACAATGGGTACTGGCCTAGAAACGTACGTAATTACCCTACCGACGCTACAACCCTGTCCCCGGTCAGCGACGGTGGAGAGCCGCCGCACCATGCGCTCTTGGATGCCAGGATCATTGCTGGCATGTTCGTGGAGGGACTCACGGCGGAAGGACTCCCCTGATCAATGAAATGCTCAGCGGTTTAACGACACGGCTGCTCTTGTGCTGAACAACGAGGCGGCAGTCTCCGTTGGGTCAAGACGGGCTTGATCCTCATGTCGCGAGCTTATCATCCAGTTGATCGCTGCCATCATGACGTGAGCACAGTGTGCTGACCCATGTGCCCCCGACCTGCTTCCCAGGCGCTCCGCAGTACGAGCAGGTCTTCGTCGAGAGTTGGATCGCTACGTCTATTGCCCCCCTGCAGTAAGCATCGCCGCCTTCATAAAAGAAATGCAGCTCGCCAAATTTGGACTTGATCTGCTCTACCGTCACAAGAGAGACCTCGGGGTGTTGCTTCAGGTGATTCTGAATTGTGTCGCAAAGAGCGATCAAGATTCCCCGCCACCCAGGGTCGCAATAAATCTCATCGACACCGGGGTTAGAGAACATCTGAGGGTAGCGTTCCTGAAATTCAGCGATGTCGATCTCAGGTAAAACTTCGGTGCGCTGATTCATGGTGTCTGAGGTTATCGTTGGAGTAGGGCTGACCGCCTCAAGCTTGCAGCCAAAACGGCAACCGGAGCGCGCCGGCCCTGGATGGGCCAGAGACGTGAGGATGGAAGCCCGCAGGGGCCAAGATCCGCTCCAGCGGGGCTTGGTTCACGACAGCCGTCCCGACGAAGGCGGGCACGCCCACAAGGCGGAATGACTACTGGAGACGACTCGGTGTTGGGACATAACGTCCGCTTGCTACACGCATGAACTCCCGAAGACTACGCCGCCCAACATCGCGCCTGAACGTCGCAATGACATACTTGGAGTGAACCGTGGTGATCACCCAGAACCTGCCTTGTTTCGTCACAGACTGAATGTCAGATGTCCGGATCAGCCGACCATCCGCAAATCGCTGGTATGGCCCTGGGGAAATGTGGCTGAAGACAACGCCGACGGCGCTGCAGGCATGAATGTGGACACCCACCAGAAACGCAGTAACCAGCCCGTCGTAATCCTGGCTCGCTGCTCTGGCGAGGCGAAGCAGGTCAAAGTCCGAGTAGCGTTTAACGTGCAAATCGACTGCGACCGTGTTGATCTCTTCCATGGTTACTAACCTCTCGATACAGGAGTTACGGTGGTCTCTGGAGCAGTCCTCCGGTAGAGCTCCCTCAATCCCGTCAGAGACTCAACATCCAAATCACGCTGATGAGTATTGACGTACACATCACCACTCTCGACCTTCAAGACGCAGATTGGCACTTCAGCCTGATTGAATCCCATGGATAACGAGGTCAGCTTCTCCATCCTCCAGCTAGATCCCTTGTTCATCCACCCTGGGGTGACGACTTGGACTTCCTGCACGAGCAGGTTCTCGTTCTGAGAGACCAGCAGCTCAACCAGACGGGGCTCGTCGCTCAACATCTCCTCGTAAGCTACGAAGCGATCTTCGTGTCGACGCTTCAGGCTCACGTGATACCAGTGAGTTACTAGGGATCGTGACACCGCGTGAAAATGAGCGAGGCCATCGCCGAACATCCCTACGGGGCCGGCTTGGTCTTGCATGCTAATCCTGAACATCACGTATCTCGTCTGAAGCAGGCCCGCCTAGTGAGCCTGCGATTAACATAAGCCAAATATTGTCTTGAGCGACGCGGTCATCTCGCGCCCCTTGCCCACCAGCACGTACACGGTGTTCCGCGTCTCAAACAAGCAAACGCCGTCGAACGACTTGCACAGCGTCGAGCGTACCCAGCTCCCCGGCGGGAATCGGCCATGCCCGTCAAAGGTCACGCAGTGGGCATACATGAACATCGGTTCCAGGCCTGTAGCCCGTACTTTCGCGAGCGACTCGGGGGATTCGTCAACGTGGAATATGAGCCAGTCCTCCACGGTGCAATACGCCTTACGAGGAAAGCGCTCAGCCACCAATGCTTCTATCTCTGCGGGAGACAGCGACGTGCCAGCCAAGGAAACCTGACCTTCCTGGAGCAGTTCGTGCTCAGGAGAATTAGCCATAAATTGATGATCCTCATGACAACAGTAGAAATTCAGGGCGCATCGGACGTGATGAACGCTCGAGGGCAGGCCAGAAATCCCATCGCTATGACTATATACATTTGAATGGGATCTATCAAACACGTCATACGTTCTCCTTTTCAGGAGAAGTGCCTAGATGTCTTTGCGCAAGGCATACGCAGCAACATTGCAGTGGCTAAGGATGAAGCGGGGCTTATCGCAATCAGAGCTCCAAAACCAGACTGACCAAGGCCACATCAGCCGATTGGAAGCATCAACGAGATCTGCCAGTGTCGACCTCACTGCCGATATCGCTCAGGCATTGGGCGTATCACCACTCACATTTCTAACACTTGTGGCTGCGTCGCATGAGGGCAAGACGGCGCGCTCGGCTCTGGATGAGACACATGCTGAGCTGCTGCTCTTAGGTATTCTCGACGAGGTGCTCCCTGGCGAACCGCAGAAGCTTCCAGCGCCACAATCAGCTGCCGCTGCAGAAAAACTGAAGGCGGTACAGGGGTTGAAGAAGACTGGGCTTTCGCAAGTGGAGACCAGTCGCCAGTTAGGACTGCCACGCAGTACGGTTGGCCGGCTTTGGCACGCCGATGAGCAATCTTAAGCCCGGAATTTGCTTTGATCTCAGCGTGACTGAAGCCTTGCATACCTCTAGAAATCGCTAAGCCATTTACAAGAGCACCGACATTTCACGTCAGATGTGCTGTAGTAAACGGACAGGCTAGTCCTCGGTGCATCTGAGGCTTCTCAGCAACCTAATGCTTAGGGTGGCGTCATGATCGTCAAGACAGGCGAGGTCATTTGCATAGCTTCAGGCATCTATGAAGGCTATGACCGGTCAGGGCCATTCGTGGCGACACGAGAGTTCGATCTGGGCTCATTTGTCGCAGAGGTAATCCCGCAGCAGACCAAGAGGCACGACATGTCGGCCCTGTTGTGGGATGTGCCCAGGATGCTTCTCGAACGCGGGCTCATTACCGAGCTTCCATGCAAAAAGATTCACTTGGGAGCTATGGGCGAAATCGACATTCGGCAGGAGCAAGATGACCTTTGACCCAGTGCACGGGCTAGCGAAGTAGTCCGGCCTGTCGTCACCTTCGAGCACCAAGCTACGGGCATCAGTAATCCAAAGCTCTTGCCATCCTTACGATGCTTTCCTGCGCCCACTGTTCAGCCATGGGCCGGGTGGCGGGGATAAACAGCCTCGACTCGCTAACAACTTCTTGCCGGCGCATCGGCATTGAATAGCTGCTAGGTGCTGTTGCTGGTGGCTCTTCTATCTTCGCCATTGTCAGATTTTTCAGCGCAATGCGATACCAGCCACTGTTGAACGAAGCCACCTCGAAACACGAGAGAATGAGTGTCTTCAGGTGGGTCGGAGAAACGAAATATAAGCCTGGCGTGCGCCCTTCTACGGGTACGCTCGCATTGGTTTCCAAGAGGATGAGCCCGTCATCGAAAACCCTCCATGAGATGTCACCCGATTTGAAGCCTGTGAACAGTCTGTCATCCCAGTCTTCATAGCCATCTTTAAATTTGGCCAAGCCCAAGCTAGCAAAGCTTTGGAAGATCTCATCACGGCGTTGGGCAGTCCCGTGCACAACATGCTGCCCGATTGGTTGTGGCAAAAATGCGAACTCAAGCTGTGGTGCGTATGAGTGGCTCCACGAGGAACGGGTATTCGAGGTCTCTGAGATGCGTTCAAGGAATGCCGTTTCCGGAAGCGAGCTGTTGGCTTTATCCATCCGGGACAGGCCTTGGATAATCGCCTTGAGCAGCTCTTGAGGCTCCGAGAACGCAGCGCGGAAATAACCCTGCTTGTAGTCAGACACCTCGTTCACGAACACAGCCTGCTTCGCATCAAAGTCCGTCTGCTGGATGAATACCAGGATCGGCTTCCGTTTGCTGACTGCTTGGCGGAATTCCTGTTGGGTGACCGACATGCCTGGTTCAGGTTCATAGCCGTAGTTAGAGCCCAGAATGAGGATGTAGACATCGCACTGGTCGACCTCAGTCAGGCAGGCATGCTCCGAAGAATAGGTGCGTGCTCCGAAGTGCTCGCTCATAATCGGTTTCATATCCAGTGTTTCCACCGCGTCTTTGGCGGCGGCTCTGAACTGCTCGAATCCTCTTACCACGGAGCTTATGAACACCTTCATCAGTGCACCCTCTGAACGCTGTTATATGTGGCCTCTTAGACTGCCGCTCGGTGGGATTGTTACAGCTAGCCCTGGGTGCTGGAGAGCGGATTAACGACCAAACGATCAAACGCCATACCGTTTGTTACCGCCAGAGGTAATGCAGTACCGACCACCCCGAGGCCCGATACATACGTTTCCAGAGGAGCAGGGGCACGAGGAACCATAAGCCGGAATTTGTTGGCGAGCAGGCTCTGCTGGCTGAGTCAATGGTCGGGGCTTCGATACGACGTAGCAGCCCGACCCGTTGCAAAGGCTTTTTGACGAAAGCCATTTCGAAGGTTGACCATCAGTGCTGATGCGCGCCCATTCATTGCGCGTCTCGGAGACTTGAACCTTGTCACCACGCTTCAGTTTGGAAATGACTTTTCCGCTAGGTTGATCACGGACGTTGAGGGTGTCGGCGCTTACGAACTTTTCTGTTGTAGAGGCAGAGACCGGCGCTGGTGTTGACACAGACGTTGGCGTATTAGACGTCAGTGCACCCGGCGTACTCAGGGCGCTGGGCTGTACTTGGGCTGGGGGCGTGTCTTTCTTTCCCATTGCCCAGAGGATGGCAAACAAAACCAGAAGCGGAACAAACCATGACTGGGACTTCTTGCGCATATCCATTGCTCTCATTCAGCTCGTAAACGAAGGCTGTTCTTTTGACAAACCTGTCGTAATTCAACTACTGCGAGCTTAGCCAAGCTTCCACTTTTTGCAGCTTTTCCAGTTCGAAAAGCTTGGTCTTCCCGAGACCCAACACCCCAAGCAATCGCAGCTTCGCCTCACGCGTGGGAAACCATTCCGCGATTTCTATGTTGCAGTGTCTCGAATCACTCAGCGCCCATTTCACCACCATGTCCGCCGCCGCTCTGAAGTGGTCAGCCATGAAGAGCCTTTTGTCTTCCACGGGCCAGCCACGATCACTCAACTGCTCGGTCACATCAGTGATGCCTGTGTCACCAAAAAACGCATCCGTATCTGGGTAGTGAATCCCTGCAAGCGATACTTTGGCGACGCCCGAATCTCGGTCGAAGTAAGACAGGAAATGCCACCCACCGGTGATACATCCTGGGTGGGGGAAATTGATTGCGGCCTTGCCAGTGATGTAGTGCTCGCGCGACACGCGCTTGAGATCAAAATCGAACAGTGGATGCGTCATGGCAGCTTTTTGGGGCGAGCTATACCCTGCTTAATGTGACCAGCGTTATCGCCAATTGTCTCAAGAGCGCCACGGATGTTAACCCCCGCTTCCGCGTGTCCCTGCGCTTCTACCTGTAGGGTCAATTCCATCAGCGCAGCCTCATGGGGCCTAGCTGGTATTGGTACAGCCTTTCCAAAATGTCTGGTAGTGAAGAGCCGCCCTGCATTTGCTTACCTCCATGGTAGGAAAGGCAGAATAGCAGGAGCCAAAGCGCGGTGTTATCTACTCAGAGATGATCAAAGCAAGCGGAGCGCCTAGGTGACAGCGTAATACGAGAGAATGGAGCCATTCTCGCTGATGCACTCTTCCCAGTAGCCGAGACGGGCACAGACGGTTACGAAGCACCCATGCGGTAGCTACCTCCTCAAAGGTTGCGCCATAAAGCCGCTATGGCGATCCCTGCTGCGATAGCTGGAAGAGGTTTTTTGATCAGCAGCATCACGAGGCCAGTCGTTAACAAGGCAAGACGGGCACCGTTGTCTCCAGTGACCGCCAAGGGGGCAAGTACAGCTATCAATACTGAGCCTGACATGGCGCTGATAAATTGTTGCACACGGTAGTTGATGGGCACGAAGGACATGACGAAAACGCCTCCCCACCGCGTCGCAAGCGTGACCACAGCCATAATCAGGATTAGAGATAGTGTTCCAAAGCCTGCGGTATCAATGCTCATCTTTCTTTTCCATCCAAACGGCTCCCAACAGACCGCCCGCAAGTGCACCTACAACAACATGGCTGTTCTTGGGTAGATACCAGTAAGCAAGCAGTGCTGCCGCAGCAGCCACAATCCAAATGATCGACATGCGGGAGCTTTTCTTACCTCCGATAGCCATGGCGAGGAGAAAACAGCCCATCACCATGTCGAGCCCGAGGCTGACGGGGTTTTTGATTGCGCTCCCAAAATATATGCCCAGCCAAGTCCCTATCGTCCACGACGCCCATAGGGCGATTCCGCCGCCAAGTAATACGCCAAAGCCTGGCTTTCGACTGTTGAACGCCTGCATCGACATTGCCCAGTTGGCGTCTGATACCACCAGCATGACCCCATATCGCTTGGCCAGTGGAAGCTCCCGTAGCCATGGGTACAAGGTTGCTCCCATCAAGAGATGCCGGGCATTGATCGCAAAGACAGTGATCACCAAGGGGAGCACCGGAACGTGCGTGCCCCACAGATCGAGAGCTGCAAATTGTGCGGCGCCCGCAAACACAAGAAGACTCATGAGCACGGTTGACGTCTCACTCAGTCCTGCCTGAGCAGCCGCAAGCCCAAATGCACCTCCAAAAACCGTTACAAACAGCGAAATAGGTAACAAGTTCTTGAAGCCGGCCCAGGCCTCAATAAACGTTAAATCAGATATAGGATTTTCAGCGGACGACAAAAGCATTTCCTCCTGGAGCGGTAATACGGATGTGTCATGCAGGGGAGAGAAACCCAAGCTGCGCTCTGTAGCACAGCACGAGGTGACTATCCGCCAGACAGCCGCCTTCGGAAAGCGCATAATAGTTGTAGCTAATATCCGGTAATCGAATGATGTAATTTCTCATGAACATCCAAGACCTCCAAATAGACTGGCTCAAATGCTTTGTAGCGGTCGTCGACACAGGATCACTGTCCAGTGCAGCCCCTGAAGTATTTCGCTCCCAGTCGGCGGTGAGTATGCAGCTCAAAAAACTCGAAGCTGCGGTGGGACGGCGCTTACTCGTCCGTGACGCACGACATCATCAATTGACACCGGATGGGCAGATACTCCTTGGATATGCCAGACGAATATTGGATTTACATGGGGATGCTCAAGCGGCCTTTAGCGGGGCCGAGCTGACGGGACGTATACGATTAGGTGTTCCGGATGATTACGCTGCCAAGTATCTGACTCCGGTACTCAAGCGCTTCGCCCCACGCCATGGCTCAGTCGAGATCGAGCTTAATTGTGAGCAGTCAACCTCGCTGATACCTCGTGTCGAGAGAGGCGACCTGGACTTAGCATTAATATCGCGAGACCACCCTAGGCGAGGCACCCTGTTGTTTCATGAGCCGATGGTCTGGGTTGGATCGGCCCAGTTTGACCTTTGGAGGCGCGACCCGCTTCCCATTGCGACCTACGAAGAAGCGAGCCTCGCCAGACGCTGCGCAATTGACTCGTTGGCCCTGCAAGGTCGTGGCTACAGAGTGGTCTATCACAGTTCAAGCCTAGCGGGTCAGATCGCAGCAGTTGAGAGCGGCCTAGCGGTTGCCGTCCTGACTCGATGCAGTGTCCCCGAGCACTTGGAAATTCTTGGCGGAGGGCAAGCACTTGGCCCGCTAAAACCGATGGAAGTCGCGGTATATCGAAGTCGTGCCTCAGCCCGGTCAAAGTCGGTAGATAGCTTGCAGAGCTTGTTGATCAAGACGCTTCGGATAGCAGGGCCCTGAGCTTTACCACGCCTCGATCCCGTAAAAATGACCGTCAGGGGACGATGACCTTCCGATCAGTTCCAATCTCCATCGATCAAGCTGCAGTATGAAGGTTGGCCCACAAGCGGCCTGAGGCTACCAAACTGCTTCTGCCCGGCGAAAGAAAAATAGCCAACGCAAGCGGAGCGCGCAGGCACCAGCCGAAGGCGTGAGGATGGAAGCCCACAGGGCCGAGACGCAGGCGTTTACGCCAAGGCTCGGTTCACGACAGCCGTCCCCTATTAGGGGCACGCAACGATACGTTAAACCGGAATCACAACTCCTTCAGCATCTGCTCAAGCGTCTGATGCTCCCACGTTGAGAGGAGAGCAATGGGATCAGTCCCGTATCGATCACCTGAATCAAACGACCAGCGCCGACCATCCGGGCTCACGCATTCTTCGCAGTAGTCGAGCTCATCACAGTCGTTATAAATCGACAGCTCCCAGCCATCTACACGCATATGGAAATGGCCAGCATAAATCTCATCCCATAAGGCATCACCCACCTTGGTCATAGTACGCCGCCCCCATGTGACCTCTCTCAGTATCTGGCAGACCTCCCTTGCTGAGAGTTCAGCTGAAGGCTGGTCACTGACGACACCTATCTGTGATGACGCTAGTGATCTCGAATTCTGCAGTCCTTGCTCACCATGTATAGGTGAGTCATCAGGGAGCGGAGAGCCTGATTTTGGCAGGGCCTCGACCCGCTTCTCGGGCACCGAGATGGTCACGATCCAAGCAGCATCGTCTGCTGGCTTGGTGAGCGTGTAGCCACCGCAGTTGGGCACGTGGTTCGCAATATCATACTCACGCCAGTCAGCCATAGCCTGTCCATCGATTTGCTGTGGCATGCGCTCGATCAGCCAGGCGACAGCATTTATGAGCTGGCCATGAGAAAACACCACGATGTCTTGAGCGGGATGCGCTGCAACCCGAATCAGGAAGGACTGAGCTCTAGATATAAAGTCCAAGAATGACTCGGCCCCAGAGCCATCCCTAAACTTGGGATCTGCCTTGGCCCAATATGCGTCTACCCAATCTCGCCTCTGGGCAATAGTCGTCCCGGAGCAACGTGCTGGTTCGAGGTAGGTAAACTCATGAATGCCCCAAGTCTCATGGGGGACATCCACAAACTTCGTGACTGTAGCCATAGCTGTCGACTGGGCTCGGACGAAGGGAGAGGAAATAATCAGATCCGGGGCATGGACAAGAGAACTCGCTACAAGGTTTGCCTGCTCAATCCCTCTCTGCGTGAGAGGAATGGTCGCGTGATCCAGGCTAGGTTCGCCGGCATTAGCGGCGCTCTCACCGTGACGGATCAGCCTGACATGCTTCATTGCCCCAATCCCCACACTACAACACCCACCTCAATACGCTATCAGCACGTATCCAAGATCCATTTTTGCCCAAGGATACATCGCATCCATGATTGCAAGGACGGCAGAAACCAACCCGAAGCGGCCATTCGCTGGGCACGCTTTTGGCGCAGGTAATGGTATGCAATCCTCCACATGCTTAGTCAATCGAAAGATGGCGTCAGGAGAATGTGCGAAGCACCGATCCGCTCCAGGTAATCCCAGCCGATCAACTGCGGGTGGTACTGCATATCTGCAGTCATGTCATCTGGATGCAGGAAGCACATGCGCCCAATGACGTTCGGAATCTGATTCACAACGCCGTACGTTGTGCCGAATGTCATATCGATTACTTCATGGCTCGGCAGCGTGAGCCACGCATGCAGATTCAGCGCTGGGGAGCGTATGCCTTCCTTCAGCATCGTCTTGAGCTCACTGGTACCACTGTAAAAAACATTGCGCCCATTGTACTCGACGTAACCTAAGGTGAACGCGAGCGGCACCCCTAGAGCCTCTTCTAGAGGAGTCTTGAGCATCGCGGTTATAGCAAAGCACTGCTGCGAGACGTCTTCAGCGCGGTAGTGGGATAAATGCGCTGCTGTCACTTGCTGAAATACCCGGAGGTTGTCTTCGCTGACAAAGCACTCTCCTGTCCGCACAAATCCCGAAGGCGCCAAGCCCCAGCTTTTGCTCCGTTTCAAAGCGCGATCAAATCGCCCCTCGTAGTTGCAAGGCTGTGGACGAACTAGCTGCTTGATCCATGTTAACAATGAGAACTCCCTTTCAATGTGTATGAACGACCAGAGCAGCCAGCAAGCCTGGCAGGCACGGAAAGCGGATCACCGGTGATCTGTTGGATCAGGTATTCCAATATTTCTGGACGGTGCTTCTGGCAATTCCAAGCTTTTCAGAGACTGTTTTCCTATCGAGGCCTTGTGCCTTCAGGGCCCGGACGCTTTCCGCGTTCAAGGGCTGCTTAGGCTTTCCTTGAGAACGCTTGACGAGCTTACCCTCGCTGAATTGCTCCTCTACCAGCACCCACCCTCCGGTCTCTTCGAATTCCCGGACTTTCAGGGCTGTACGCTGCAATACATCCGAAGGAAGCTCACCGCCCTGGGCTGCAATGGCCAAGGCAACCATCGTCAGTAGATCGAGACCGAGGTATTCAGCGATTTCGTCGAGCTTCTCCAGCGTCGGATTTGCTCGTGCTTGCTCAAGCATTCCAACGTAAGTCCTGTGGGTTGCCCCTGCTAGTTCGTCGTAGCTCAAGCCTTGATGAGCACGCGCTCCACGCAAAGCTCCAGCAAGCGCTTCTTTCAGCAGCATGAGTCGGATCCCCAAATACGAGGATAGAGCCACGCCGGGGTCGTTCCGATAAACAGATCATAATGATATTATCGTGACATAACGGTAGCTAGGCGACTGCTTGATCACGACGGCGCGATATTGGGCATGGCATCGCAAGGGGCATCTCAAGGGCGCCACGCTCGTCTGATGCGTCATTGAGTCAACGCTTATGAACCGCACAAGCCCGCTTGCGTTCAGCATCGATCAGTGTCTAGCCATGACTGGGATAATTTTTGTGAAGGCAGGGATAGGTAGTAATGAAGTTTGATTGCGTGAAATTTTCAGGAAAAGTTGACTACATTCGGTCTGTAAACCCCATAAGCGGTGGTTATAAAATCAAGGTCAGCTTGGATGGCGCGGTGATTCCGAATCTTCAGGTCTCCAACAAGCTCTACGAAGAGCTAGAAGCAGGTGAAACTGCGACCCTCTATGGGATTTTCAACAGGAGTAAGAAAAAAGAGAAAAATCATGGAGTGCTTTACGGCCTGACCCAGCGCGGTGAGAAAATATTCGATACCAGTCAGCGATTCAAAGTGCCGGTTGCGTTTGCCGGATTTGCTGTAATTGCGTTTTGCATGATGTTCGTAATTGGTTGGGTTCCGACCTTATTCGCCCTGGGACTTCTGTTCGGGCCTAACCCTGACGTGTTCTCTAACGCTACTGTACTTGCCGCTGTAGAAGGCGCCTTAGCTGCACTATTTTTCCTGTGGCGTGCTCAGGTGATGCTGAGCGCAACTGCGAATCCAGACGCATGGGAAAGCATCGACCCAGCGACACTGTCTAGTCGCTTCAGCAAATTCCATAAGTAACCAACCTGGCGGAACGGTGGGGTGCGTCCAACACCTGCCCCACTTGGCGGAAAGCGCAGCAGGAATCTAGGTTAGCAACATCAGACCCCATTCCCATGCGAGCATCAAGTAAGCGGAGCGCGCAGGCGTGCAGGATGAGCGCCCGGAGGGCCGAGACGCAGCTTGCTGTGGCTCGGTTCACGCCAGCCATCCGCCGTCAGGCGGCACGCCATTACCGCTGCTCAGCTTCGAACCATCTCAGAGGATCTGCAATGACCAGTAAGGAGCTCAGCGAGCTTGAGAGAGCAAGACGAAGGGCTCTTTGGGCACTTGCCAGCCTCCATCCTGGTGATTCAATGGCACTCGTTGTGTTAGCCATCCTTGACGATCTCGACGACCAGGAGCGAAGCAGCACGGCCTTCATCCATGAGCCACTCGATCTCAACAAGGTTCGTCATTCTGCCCCGGTGAAACGCCATCACTCCGGCATCGATATAGTCTTGGAGCAAGAAATCCCGCAGCCCTGGAGAGAGCGCTTTCTGCAGGCCAGCGTTGGATCAACGCGACTCCCCGAAGGCCCATATGCGCACGACTGGCAGAAATTTCTGGTTGAGTGGGAGCGTGAGATGCAGCACCTGCACAATCACCGAGTAGCGCAGGCAGTCAGCGGCTGAAGCGACAGGTTCGGCGTAGCGGAATCGCAACTTCTAACAGGAGCAGCAGGATGGAACGGCCTTTGTTCTTTATCGATTTCGAGGCATCAGGGATAGCCCCGGATAGCTATCCCATCGAGGTAGCTGTCGTGTCGAGCGATATTACTTTCAGCTCCCTGATCAAGCCTGCTCGTTACTGGACGCACTGGTCGTTTGATGCCCAGGATATGCATGGTCTGAGTCAGGATCAGCTGCGTGAGCAAGGTAATACCCCAAGCGCTGTGGCGAGACACATGAATCAGCTGTTTTCAGGACAGGTGCTCTGCAGCGATTCGCCACAGGACGCCTTTTGGCTCGATGTACTCTTTGAGGCAGCCGATCTGGCGCCGAGGTTCGAACTTAAGCCCTTGGAGGTATTTGTGGGTCGCCAGGCTGCCAGTGAAATTTACCGTCTGCTGCCCACAACCAGGATCCACCGAGCTCACCTGATGCGACTGCTTTGATGCTCGCCTGCCGGGCTGTTTTCGAAACGTGAGCTTTCAACAGGATGACCTCCTGCCCAACTTCCGAGGGCGGGCGACCACGGGCGTGGCTAGGAATGGCAAGCGGAGCGCGCAGACCGTGCGGGATGGAAGCCCAAAGGGCCGAGCCCCAGGCTCGGTTCACGACAGCCCATCCCCGAAGGGGCACGGCCAAAACCCCAAGCAAGATGAGCTGGAAGCGATGACCACGCTAAGAGGATTTTCCGATGGGTATGAAGGACGACGATGACACAGCCTACTGCGACATCCAAATGCCCTTGGCTCAAGGTCGAGAGCTATTGCTCTTGGTGACAACACTGAGGGACTCCAATTCCCATCCGACGCTCAATAGGGTCTTCGAGCGCATGGAGCGCGAGCTCAGCATCTCAATCGATATTGTTGAAAACCCACCGACTTGGGGCCCATGGTGCCAGTAACATCCCCCGACCATTAGAGCTCTGCATCCCAAGCGTCCATCGCATCGCTAATAGTCAAGCACCAGTGAAACTCGCCACCTTGCAAGGCGCAAGCGACCTGCCTGGTGGTGTCGCCGTCGATCCACGCCGAGAGGCTATCTGAGGATTTTGAGATCATGGTGGCTGTCGCGACAGCGTACATACCAGTGTGTATGGACTGAAGGCACATGTAGCGCACAACAGCGCCACTGTAGAGCCTACGCCAGGCGACAACCTCCATACACTCCATGGGCCCCACAGAAGCCTCTGCAGCGAAATCCGCACCCTGATCCGCCCTGTGGTTCTCAGATGCTCGGTACGGCCCGCCAGGTGCTTCTGGGTTGGGTACGAGGTGCTTCAACTGCTCACGTGCGCAGACAATCTGCTCCCGGAACTCTTCGGGATCAATGAACATGGCTCCTTCCGGTGTTACCCTAAGGGTCTTGAGTCTGTTCGCGGCTCGGATGAATGTGCGTTCGCGCTCAATCTCACGCTGAGGACGGCGGTCTTGGCGGATGAGATCCCATAGCGCACGGACTATTCGCATCTGACTATTCTCCTTGGTATCGGTAAGCCCACACCGGTAGCGCGTGGCACTGTGATGAATGAGGTTCACAGGCCGTTCGGGTGGTGTAGCAACACTACTCAGCACTCTCGCGGGTGCTTAGTCGCATTTCCAGCTTTTCAATCAGAGCCCTGACGCTCCGGATCTCAACTGACAGGTCAATTTTTCGTAGCCTGGATTTATGCTCCAGAGCTGTGAGCGTGTCTTTAGCCGAGTCCAGTTCGTCCTGGGCCTCAAGCATCGAGCTGTAGGTAGAGCTCGAGGTGAGTGCCTTGTATTCAGCATGAAAATAATGATGGAGAGATGCAGGGTCAGAGTGGCCGGTTAGTTGTGCGACCTCTGCGCAAACATCGTCTCGCAGCGCCGGCGTCCACCCTTTCTTTAGAGCGGGGGTCTGGGCGAATCTGTCCTCTAGCCTGATATTGATTTGACGTGTGACAAAACGATGTCTAAACATGGAGAGGCAAACGCGGGTGCCTGACAAACTAGCACCTAAACAAAGTCGGTCAAACTCTTTAGTGATTGACTCTTTTTTCAGTCGACTACCGTTCTCACCTAGGAATATGTTATTGGGCTGGTCAAGAAAAATGTTACGATCTGCCAGGAAATCCATATAAGCTTTCCTCGCTTCCACGTAAGTTGCAAATCGCCTTGCATCTGCAGCATTGATTTTAAAACGGCGTAACGGCGCTGGAGTTCCGCGCTTTTTAGTGGGAATCACAATTTCTAGAGTATTTGAAATGTTTTGATTAAGCTGAAGGTCGAGGTCAAACAGTTCTTCAGGGCGTAGTCCTGTGAGCTTCATCATTCTTAACGTGAACATCCGTCGTTCGTATAGATACACACTGGTAGCATCGTACAGTTCGAGGTCACTGATTGACTTAAGCTTGGAGCTAGCAGGCAGATCCTCCCAGTCTCGCTTCCTGAAAATCTCATCCTGAATTTTCTGGATCATGTGTTCATCTATTGCCACCTTGTCATCGTTGTACGGCACGGGAGCTGCTAGCAGTGGATGAACCATGTAGGATCGCTTGGTTTTGGGATTTATCTCATAAGATATCGTGATGTTGGCACCGCTATTCTTTAAGCCTATCAATGGTGTTTTTGATAGACTTGGGTGGTTTTCGGTAAGCCAGTGCAAAAAGTTAAGCATGGTATGCTGAATTAGCCGGGTGCGGTTATTGTTCCTTGCTGGCGCGATACCACGAACGGTAGACTTGGTTTCTTCAACCAGCTGCTCAGTAAAATCCTTAAAATTTTCTTCGTTGAAATTGCTGAATTGAATGCTCTTGACAGAGCAGAAGCGAACGAAGTGCGTGATGAGCGCCGCGTCTACCCGCGCAGTATCCCTGGCGCCTGTGGACGCGCAGATCTCATCCATCCATAGATTGGCAAGGTTACATGGTCTCCCGTTGGGCCAACGAATAAGTACGAAATTTTCGATAACGCGTGGCTTTCCAATAAACGCCCCAGTCTTCCGAACCGGCATAGCTTTGTCTGGTACGCTTACGGACTCGTATTCCGTGTAGAGTTGCTTACCCATCCTTTTTGCCGCCGTCGATAACCTTCATTTTCTCTGAAGAAAATATCTGGTCGCTTATCAGGAAAGAGTGATATTTGGCCTTGGATGTTTTGACTTTAAGTGTGATGGTTGCACGGATTTCATCGGCGCTACGGGTACTGTGAGGGTCAATACGCTCTAGGAAAGTCAGGATGTCAAAGTACGCCATCGAGGCGATGTGAGCCTCCAGCAGCGCGATGCGTGCCTGATCCTTGTCTGAAGGAAGGTTAGGCGCAGGCGCCGGGTTAACCTTGGGAGTCAACAGAGCGAATGCCCTGGATCTCATCTGTAGCATGTTGTCCCACAGGCTTGACCCAGAGATGCCAAACTGTGCGACCTTAGCGGCTTGCTTCAGGGAGTTGAGCGAAATCGATGTGAAGCAGCCAGCGACATCCAGTTTGCAGAAGCCTCGCATCGAGGATAGGGCTCGAAGCTGTGCTTTCGACGGTGTAATTTCCTTAGATAGCACCTGTGAAAGCCAAGTGTGACGAGAGTGGAGATTTTTATTTGTTGTATCTCTCATCTTTTTGGCCTCCTAGGCAAATGGCGAAATCGATGGTGTAGATTTCATCATCGTAAGATTCAAGCCTGACTTTATATGTGGTCATATCGAACTCAGGTTGTTGCACCATTTTGTCTAGGTATTTGAGCAATTCCTTGTTACTAATGGAGGCGACGCTGGTGGCTTTGAAGTGCTTCAAGGCTTCTGTGTAAAGTGCTAAAAGCCCTTGGTTTGTATCTTTGGACAGTAAGCCGTTTTCAAGAGCAATGAGCTTATCGTCGATGCATTCGGATTCGTAGCGGACGGCTTCCGAATCTGATGGCTCATAATCTGTGTAATCGTCAATATGCTTCCTGTTGGAGTGACCTGCCATATACCTCAGCAATTCTTTTCCTGAATCTCCTACGTGCCTATGTACGAGCAGGAGGAAGAATTTTCTCATCTCGTGAATGCGCACATACCATCGCCGACCTAATTTATCGACGGGCAGGTGGACAGCGTCACAGAAAGTATTAATGCACAAGTTTACTTTCCATTCGGGAATTCCGCCACTAGGGCATTTGAATCCTCTGCCAGGAATGTAAAACAGCCTCCCTGCATACTCCGAGTCATCCCCATAGATGCCTGCCAGCTTTTCGCCGAGCACTTGGAGTAGCTGGATGGCATGAGCCGCAACGTAGGGAATAGGGCGTTCAATGAAGTCGTTCGCACCCAACTCTCCAGTTTTGCCCACCATGTGGCCCATAAAAGCGCCGTTGTTGCCACGGTCAGTAGATAGGCAGTTGCGCTCTAGGGTACTAAGCTCAGTATTCCGAATAGGTTTTACGATGCCGATAATTATGGCGCAAGCGCCATAAAAAGACTCCATCACCATTTTGTAGTTGGTTTTGTCTACAGGGAAATTTTTCTTCTCTTTGGTTTGGAGCCTGCTTATGTTGAGCGCTTGGAATAGCGGCTGGGCAGGTAGGTTTTCCATACCTGTCGTCATCCAAAGGTGTTTGGTTTTCTGAAAGAGCTCGTTCTTTTTTACGGACTGTTTCGACAATGAATTGTCTTCATCAATAGAGACGAATTGCTCGATGTAAAAAATCAGAGATTCAACTATGGCACTTCCGTAGACGGTTACCCACTTGCAGGCTTGATTCAGGCATTTGAATCCTATGTCAAGAGGTAGCAATTTGGTGTGGCCACCTGGCTTCAAGTGGGGCTGGTAATTAAGAGCAAGTTGATCGATGTTCAGTTTAATGTTGGGGATGTCTTCGGGCAGGATATCATGGCCTTGGAAAAATAATTTTAGGCACGACATCGTATCCAGGAAAGAGCTGATGCCCATTGCCCCGTCGGCTGCTTCATCTAATGTCTTAGTATTTTGAGTGCTATGAAGATTTGTGCGCACACCTCTTTGTAGTAATTCGTCATGGGCTAGGGTTGGCTCAAACTGCCTAATGAACAGGCGGAAATTTGCATTATGCAGAGACGTTGCAGGTCGACCAAGAATAGAGCCAATGTAGTCTCTTGACAACAATCCTTTATCATAAGTGCTGCTTTGGGCGCTGGAGACATAGAGATCGTTTCGAGTAAAGTAGGAAATCGCTTCTCTTGTGAGCTCAACTGGCAGGGCGTCCGGGTCTGATACAAGATCCTCTAATGAGAAGGAAACAGGTAAGATATCGAGCAGGTGTGAAATGAAACGCTCCTTCAACAACAAAGCAGCAGTCCATCCACCCTGACTGAAAGTTTCGGCGATAGCTTTGCAAGCGTCCTCATCGAATAGCCTGAAGCCATGCGTACTGGTTTCATAAGTATCTTTATAAAGATTGGCGCGTGCCGCCAAATTCATGGCGAAGCTAAAGTATGTAATCCATCGACCTTCCGCGACTGGTTTACCTGTAATGGTGCCCATGCGACAGTGAAATAACCATTTCTGCACCGTTTCCAGCAGCAGTTTATTAGAATCGTCGGTGAGATTGGTGCCGTCCGCCATCAAGCGATCAAAGCTCAAGCATTGAAGCTTTGACCCACCCGGAAAACTGACCAGCCATTCCTGACCTCCGATCCCGCCTCTTACCAGCCAGTCTGCTTGATAGCTGTGGCTTCTTTTATAGATTTTGCTTTGCCGTTCCGCTTGTTCGATCATCGCTTTGATACGACGGTCGTCAAAAGAAAAGTCCTCCATTACCTGGCCTTCCTATCGGAGAGCGAGACTAGCGGACGAAGGTCGTGCATCAGGATGGTTGCACGAGCATGCGATTTACGGAGTTCACTCATGGAGTCGCCCGAAACCCTGTCCGCGATAGCCATCTCGGCGTTAGATGCGCTATCGAAATCGAGGGAAATTGTTTTCGCTACTAAATCCCTGAGCACCGGGAAGATCCATAGGGGCACGCTGGTTTGCTCATCGATCACTAGGCGTTCTTCTAGTGCAAGTTTATCGACGGCGTCTGCGTATGCGTAGATCGCGGCAAGGCTCCCCGCACTCCGATCAAACAGCAGCTCGCGCTCTACAAACATTTCAATTAGAGAGCTGGAGTCAGGCGAGTAATGACCAAGCTTCGAGCGTAAGGCTTCGCTCAAGGGATCTCCCTTCTTAAGGCCTAATAGTATCCGTCGGACAAAAGTCTGCAGCTCTTCTCGAGTGCTAAAGTCGGATGCAGCTAACTGCCAGGGCTCGCCCTCTGTTGCTACTAAGATGACCTTTTGATGTAGCACCCTGAAAAACCTCGTCGCCCATCGATGAACCATCCAGGCCGGAATATATTTATCTCTGACCACCTGCAAAGAGTTACCCAGCATGTCCGCTACGGCTTGGAGCCTACCGGTACGCAAGAACTCCAAAATCCCCTGGGTGCATCGAATCGTGTAGAGATTCATCATGTCAGGAGTGACGCCTACTGTTTCGAGATCATCTTTATATAAATCGTGCAGTGAGAGTCCAGCATTTGTAGTCAAGGTTTTTGCAAAGTTGGTACTAGACCCAATTTGGTTTCTGCTCGAGACAAGGAACAGCTTCCTCCAACCGCTCTTACCCTCCGACAATAGGCGCCGTCTTGGCATACTCGTACACCGAATCACATCCATAACGATCCGAGTGCTCAATGGGGGAAGTACAGAGACCTTGCGTGACTGCGCGCGAGGTTTGCTGACGCTGACTGTTACTCTCTTGGTGTCACTATTACCACGAAGATAGAACTTCCCGTCTTGTCGGTATAGCCTTATATTGGTGAGTGATGAGGGGTTGAACGAAGGGTTTTCTGATGCAATGATCGCACTGGCAACTGCGCAGTCTCTGGGAGACAAGTAGCCCAGCAGTCGATTGAAAGTTTCGTTAACTGTATTGTTATCGATACAATCGTCGCCGGCAGCCTCCCATAGTCGTGCCCTAAGTTTTGGCTTGCTATGGGAGTTGTAGATGACGGGCCTGAAGAAAGGTAGCTCTTGCAGGTCGTCGAATGTCATCGATTTAAGCTCGTCAGTCTGTTCGGCATAATATCGAGCGACGGCTAGAAACCAGTTAATACCTTTAGGCGAGTCTGGATGCGCAAGATGCATCCCATTTTTGCTGAATTGTCCGCTCTCAAGAACTGCCTCAATTTCCTCGTTCGAGATGTCCTTGCATAGCGCATCACCTCGGGCATGACATCTCAGCATTCGATCCCAGTAGTCTACCGAACATTCGACAATGGCATCTGCCCGTGTTTCGAGAGTGTTCTTAAGATTAAGTAGGTAAACGTCGTCTTCGAAACTCAATCCTTCTTCCACAAGGTATTTTTTGGGAAGTAGAAATTGCAGTCCTTTGGGAATAGGCGTGTGCACAGTCCCGTAACCAGCCGGTTGAGACAAATTCTCCGGTTGACTGACGGACTTCGCCGTTGAATCTGGGATGAATGTGTCTTCCGGTATGAATCCATCTCGCCTCAGTTTCTTGTAAACAAACGCCACCGCACTCCAATGGTCAAAGCGGGTTTTGGACTTGTGATCTTTGTTGTAGAGGTGATGGGAGTAATGAGTGAGTATGAAGTTGTTCCAGTTATCTTCCGCAGGTGGGAACTTTAACCGAAGTTTGGTAATGTGGTTGAAGATATATTTGCTTGCCCGAAAGCGTCCTGAATAGCTGGTTTTAGCTCCAGTAAGGCATAGTACCCTAACCGCATCGGCTATTTTATCGAGCACTTCTTTGCCGACCCACGATGGAGTGTGAATAGTAGAAGTCCTGTAGCCGCGAATACATTCATCATCATCCCACTTGAATGTGATGCGATCATCCTGCACTTGGTAGGTAAGCATAATGAGATCCCGCGATAAAAACGGCATATCGTAGTGGTCTGGCTGCTCTGGTCAAGCACTTTCGTGAGTGTGTCTAAATTTTTAAACAGTGTATTAAAAACATACCCTTACATGTGTTTTTAGGGCGAGCTTTTTCAATAACTTCACCTCGCGGGAAAGGTTGGCTGATAATTGACATGTTGTTCCTTCTATCCTTTGATCCGTGTTTGGCTGATAAGGAATTGTCAGCCTGGATGCTGATCAGGCAATACGCCGGTGGTGGGCAAGAATTAGGCTGGACGAGAGGATATCGTGGGTATCGGGATACCTAATCGCGGGTGAGCTCAAGGACGGCAGCTCCCCCTTCTCAGTGTACTCAGCGCTTTCGGAGTGTTTCTCTGGGCGATTGCGTCGTCATCCTCACCCTGGTGGCCTCTGATAGCTCTTTGCCGGGACTGATGGCGGGGAACTAATTTAAGCAATATTGACTTAGCGTTAGAACTTTTATCAATTTATGTGGCCCCCGTGCTATTCGGGATGTAAACGCCATTCCCGCATATATGTAGTCATGTTGGTGTTCAACCCCTTGCTGGGAGTATCATGTTTAATATTGAAATCCGAGTCGGCTTGAATCACGTCCAGCGCAAACCGTGACTTTATCAGGTGTGACTCGACATCCCGCGCCGCGCCGCAGACAACACCGCGATACGTGCCTGCTGTCCACCCTTGAGGTTGGTGATTTTGGGGCAAAGGCGGCGGACGGTGCGCTCGGGTTTCCCAACCTTCAATCCGAGGTGATGGGCAACCTAGGCACGATGACCTCATGTCGATCATTGTGAGATCTCTCGTCTCTTCACAGCCTATCGGAGGTGATGGAGTGACGATGAATTCAGCGGCTCCTGCGTGTGGTGTATCCCAAGCACAGGGAAATGGGTGTCAAATTTAGGTGTCAAATTCACTAGCTAAGCTATTGATCTGTAAGAGGTTGCACCTTCTAGATGAATTCATGTGTCTAGAAAAGAATACTGCTCGACATCAACGGCATCCTCGGCCTTGCCGCACTGATGGGTGGCCTCAAGCACGGCGAGCAGTCCTACAACGACGATTCGGCGCGCAGCTACAGCGTCATGATTCTCACTGCCATGGGCGTGTCCATGGTGGTCCCCGAGTTCATCCCCGAGGGCAACTGGAAGGTCTATTCGGGCTTCACCATCGGCGCCATGCTGGTGCTCTACGCGTTGTTCCTGCGCATGCAGGTCGGCCCGCACAGCTACTTCTTCAGCTACAACTACCCGGAAAAGAAGAAGCGCAAAGGCGTGACCACTGAACCGGAAAAGCCGGTTCACCTGGGCTGGTCGGTGGGGACGCTGGTGTTCGGTATCGTCATCATCGGTGCGCTGGCCGAAGTCATGTCCAAGACCATCGACCTGGGTCTGGAAGGCACCGGCGCGCCACCCGTGGTAACGGCCATTCTGGTGGCCGCCATTTCCGCCGCACCGGAAATTCTCACCGCCTTGCGCGCAGCGTTGGCCAACCGCATGCAGTCGGTGGTCAACATCGCGCTGGGCGCTTCGCTGTCGACGGTGATCCTTACCGTACCGGTGATGGAAGGCCTGGCCTTGTACAGCGGCCAGCCCTTCCAGATGGCCATGACCCCGGTCCAGACCGTGATGATCTTCATCACCCTGCTGATCTGCGCCATCAACCTCAACGATGGCGAAACCAACGCCATTGAAGGCATGACTCACTTCGTACTGTTCGCCACCTTCATCATGCTATCGATCCTGGGCCTCTAACCAACACCCTGCACCTTGCGGCAGCAAACGTGTGGGAGCGGGCTCTGCCCGCGAAGAGGCCTCCTCTGACACCCCTGTACCCCTGCAAACCCCTCACCACTCAATCCTCTCCCCCCGATAATCCAGAAACTGCAACCCACCCTTGCCCAACTGCCCGGTGATCACATCCACCAATCCCCGGGTACTGGTGGCAACGTCCAGACTGGCCCCTTCACCGCCCATGTCGGTCTTCACCCATCCCGGGTGCATCGCCAGTACCGTCAGCGCAGGCCGCGCCAGCTCGGTCACGAACGTATTGGTCATCGAATTCAAGGCCGCCTTGCTCGCCTTGTACAACGCCATGGACGACCCTTCGGGCATCGCCACGCTACCGAGCACCGAACTCATGAACGCAATCGCACCGCCGTCGGCGACATTGCCTGCCAGTCGCTGGGCCAAGCGGATCGGCGCCACGGCATTGATGACGAACAGCTCGCCGATTTCCGCATCGCTGGCCTGATCGGTGTTGTAGCCCGCCGGCCCGGACACCCCGGCATTGATGAACAGCAGATCGAAACGCTGCTGCTGCAGACGCTGGGCCAATGCATCCATCGATTCCAGCCGAGTCATCTCCAGTGCTTCCACCTTCGCCCCGGTGGCCGTCAGCCCTGCCGGGACATTGCCCAGATCACGAACCGTGGCCGTCACTTCCCAGCCATCCTCGCTCAAGCGTTCCACCAGCCCCAGGCCCAGGCCACGGGAGGCACCGATCACCAGCGCTTTCTTTGCAGTTGTCATCGCGACGCTCCTGAAAAAGGAAACAGACTAGCACTCAGCGTGGACAGGCCGCAGGTTCATGAAGCAGCGTCTTGCAGCACGATCCGTCCCCGCGAAAGGTCGGCTAACTGCTGCGCCAGGGTCGGGATGACTTCGCTGGCCACTGCCAGCTGCAGATCGACACCATTGCTGGTGAAATCTTCCGCAGTCACCAGCCCTTCAGCCTCGGCCACGCGAAGCTTGACCAGGGCCAGCTCGCTGAACGTGCAGGAACACGACACCGCCACGCGCGCGATCAGCAGGCGCTTGGGCGCCTGTTGCAGACACTTGTTCGCCCCCCCGCCATAGGCGCGGGCCAATCCTCCGGTGCCCAGCTGAATACCGCCGTACCAGCGAATCACCAGCACCACCACCTGGTCGCAATCCTGCGCCTCGATGGCCGCCAGAATAGGTCGGCCCGCCGTACCGCCCGGCTCGCCGTCATCGTTGCTGCGGTACTGGTCGCCCAGTTTCCACGCCCAGCAATTGTGAGTGGCCGCCAGATCGCTGTTCCGTTCGATGAACGCCTGGGCGTCCTGCACGCTGGCAATGGGTGCGGCGAGGGTGATGAATCGACTCTTGCGAATCTCCTCGCGGAACTCGCAAGGGCCCAGCAGGGTGGAAGGCATCGCTATCTCTTGGCTGTTGCAGTGATCACACTGCAGGGGTCAGTCCGCATCCCTTCAGGATGATGCGTATCAGGTTGTCACCGGCTTGCTCGAAATCCTCTCGCGTCAGCCGCGCCTGTCCGGTCACCCGGCAGATCTGCGTGGCGAAGTCGGCGTAATGCTGAGTACTGCCCCACAGCAGGAAGATCAGGTGCACAGGGTCGACCGGGTCCATTTTACCGGCATCGATCCACGCCTGGAACACAGCGGCGCGCCCCGTGAACCAGCTGCGATAGTCCTGGTTGAAGTATTCGGTCAAGCACTCGCCACCGCTGATGATCTCCATGGCGAAGATCCGCGACGCCAGTGGCTGACGTCGGGAAAACTCCATCTTGGCGCGAATGTAACGGGTCAAGGCCTGCGCCGGATCGTGCTCGGCACTCAAGGTGTTGAAGGTGCTGTCCCACAGCTCGATGATGTTGCTCAGCACCGCGATGTACAGCCCCAGTTTGTTGGTGAAGTAATAATGCAGATTGGCTTTGGGCAGCCCGACGTTGAGCGCGATGGTATTCATGCTCGTGCCCTTGAAACCGTGCCGGGCGAATTCGTCTTCGGCTGCCTTGAGAATCGCTTCCTCATTTTTCTGGCGGATGCGGCTGGCAGGCTTGCCATTGGCCGAGGCGCTGTGCGCGGGGACTTCAAGCATCATGGGGCGGTTCCGAGCAAATCGTGTGGGTAGGGCAGATGCGTTGATAACGCACCTGCCTGGATCCGACAAGCGTCGTTGCGAAAATGTCGCCTCAAACCGGCTCGTTTTCCAGGCACTGCGCTGGCACTTCACCGCTGCGTTTGGGCTCTGGTAGCAGCAGGCACATGATCAGCGCGGTGACGCCGCCACTGGTGATCGCCGAGTCGAACAGGTTCTGCACCAATTGCGGCATGCGGTGCAGCAGCTGGGGCTGCGCGGCCACACCCAGGCCCACACCGAACGAGGTGGCGATGATCAGCATGTTGCGTCGATCCAGCGGCGACTGCGCCAGAATCCGCACGCCAGCGGCTGCGACGCTGCCGAACATCACCAGGGTGGCGCCCCCCAGCACCGGCTTGGGAATCTGCTGTAGCACAGCACCGATCATCGGCAAAAGCCCGAGCAGCATCAGCACGACGCCGATGTACAGCCCCACGTAGCGGCTGGCTACGCCCGTGAGTTGGATCACTCCGTTGTTTTGCGCGAACGTGGTGTTGGGAAAGGCGCTGAATGTAGCGGCCAGCATGCAGCTCACGCCGTCGCCCAGCACGCCACCCTTGAGCCGTTCGATATAGCTCGGCCCACTGATGGGTTGTCGCGACAGCATGCAATTGGCCGTCAAGTCGCCCACCGTCTCCAGGGTGCTGATCAAATAGATCAGCGCCACGGGTAGAAACGCCGTCCAATCGAAAGCGAAACCGAACTTGAAAGGCACCGGCACACTGATCAGCGGCAGCTCGGGTAGCGGTTGGATCACCAGCTTGCCACTGAACCAGGCGGCCAGGCTGCCCACCGCCAGCCCGATGATGATTGCCGACAGCCGCAACCAGGTCGCGGCGCTGCGGTTGAGCAGAATGATCACCACCAACACGAACGCGCCCAGGGCGAGGTTACCCGGCGCACCGAAGTCCGGTGCGTTGAAGCCTCCACCCAGGTCGGTGATACCGACCTTGATCAAGCTCACGCCAATCAGCGTAATGACGATGCCTGTCACCAGCGGAGTAATGACCCGTTGCAATTGACCGATGAAGCGACTCAGCACGATCTGCACCAACGCGCCGAAAAAGCACACCCCAAAAATCATCGCCAAAATGTCTTCCGGACTGCCCCCGCGTTGCTTGACGATGAAGCCGGCCGACAGCACCGCCCCCAGAAAGGCGAAACTGGTGCCTTGCAAACAGATCATGCCTGCGCCGATGCCGAACGGACGGCGAGCCTGGATGAACGTGCCGATGCCGGACACCAACAGCGCCATGCTGATCAAGTACGGCAAATGAGTGCCCAGGCCCAGCGCCGAGCCAATGATCAACGGGGGCGTGATGATCCCGACGAACGCAGCGAGTACGTGCTGAAGCGCCGCCAGCATCGAAGTCATGGGGGCCGGACGGTCGTGCAGACCGTAGATCAATTCGCTGGGCAGTGCAGTATCGGTGGGCATGGCGTCGAACTCTTGGCACGGTGGGTGGACTGGGTTCAGCCCTCGCTTTGCAAAGCAGTCGTGCAAAAAGCTGTCCAACTGCTCAGGTTTTGATCGTGTCAGGTTCACAACGCCAAAGAGATCAACGAGATAAGGAAATCATCGTGTCTCGTACAAACTTTCCAGAAAGCTTTCGAGCACTAAATGCGGGCGTCGCCCCTTGCGAGTGACCCAGGATAGGCTCAGATCGTAAAACCGTTCGGCCGCCTTGAGCGCGCGCAGTCGTCCCTGCTGCACCCAGAACGTCGCGTAGTGGTCGGGCAGATAGCCGATGTAGCGCCCGGTCAGAATCAGGAACGCCATGCCCTCGCGATCCGACGCGCTGGCCGTGCAGTTCAGTGCCTGGTAACGCGCCTGGATCTCGGCCGGCAGGCGGAAGGTCGGCGCGATCGCCTCCTGGGCATCGAGCCGTGCATCGTCCAGTTGCGCATCGTCGGCGTAGAACAGCGGATGGCCCACCGCGCAGTACAGCAGCGAGCGCTCGCTGTACAACGGCTGGTATTCAAGCCCGGACAGCGGACTGGCCTGCGGCACCACGCCCACGTGCAGGCTGCCGTCGAGCACCCCTTGCTCCACCTGGCTCGGAGCGATCATGCGGATCTGAATGCGTACGTCCGGCCCTCGATCCTTCAACTGCGCCAACGCATGGGTGATGCGCATGTGCGGCAGCGTCACCAGGTTGTCGGTCAGGCCGATGTTGAGTTCACCGCGCAGATGACGATGCAGGCCATTGACCTCGGTGCGAAAGCTCTCCACCGCACCCAGCATCTGCAGGGCCGAGTGATACACCTCGCGACCTTCCTCGGTCAGCGAAAAACCGGCTCGGCCCCGCTGGCACAAACGCAGACCAAGGCGCTGCTCCAGATCGCTCATCTGCTGACTGATCGCCGAGCGGCCGATACCGAGCACATTCTCCGCCGCAGAAAAACCGCCGCACTCCACCACGCTGCGGAAGATGCGCAGCAGGCGAATATCGAAATCACTGACCTGCGCGAGGGGATCGGGACGGCGGCTCATAGTTTAGTGATTGCCTGACTGAAGATCGCAAAAGTTGAATTTTCCAGACTTTATCGCCGTGACACCTTAGGGGCAACACGCTTGTCATCGCGTCTCCAATCGCTCAAAGAGGTTTGTGCCCATGAACATGCCCGAGAACGCCCCCGTCGGCGTGACCAGCCAGCTCAAGCTGGACGCTCACTGGATGCCGTACACCGCCAACCGCAGCTTCCAACGTGATCCACGCATCATCGTCGCGGCCCAGGGCAGTTGGTTGACCGATGACAAGGGCCGCCAGATCTACGACAGCCTTTCCGGTCTGTGGACCTGCGGTGCAGGCCATACGCGCAAGGAAATTCAGGAAGCGGTGTCGCGCCAACTCGGCGTGCTCGACTACTCGCCCGCGTTTCAGTACGGCCATCCGTTGTCGTTCCAGCTGGCGGAAAAGATCACCGACCTGACCCCCGGCACCCTCAACCACGTCTTCTATACCAACTCCGGCTCCGAGTGCTGCGACACGGCCGTGAAAATGGTTCGCGCCTACTGGCGCCTGAAAGGCCAGGCCACCAAGACCAAAATGATCGGCCGCGCCCGCGGCTACCACGGCGTCAACGTGGCCGGCACCAGCCTGGGCGGAGTCAACGGCAACCGCAAGATGTTCGGTCAATTGATGGATGTGGACCACATCCCCCATACCCTGCTGCCGGGCAATACCTTCTCCAAGGGATCACCGGAGGAGGGCGGCATCGCCCTGGCCGACGAAATGCTCAAGGTCATCGAGCTGCACGACGCCTCTAACATCGCCGCCCTGATCGTCGAGCCCATGGCCGGTTCGGCAGGCGTACTGCCGCCGCCCAAGGGCTACCTCAAGCGCCTGCGTGAGATCTGCGACCAGCACAACATCCTGCTGATCTTCGACGAAGTCATCACCGGTTTCGGTCGCACCGGCGCCATGTTCGGCGCCGACACCTTCGGCGTAACGCCGGATCTGATGTGCATCGCCAAGCAGATCACCAACGGCGCCATCCCGATGGGCGCCGTCATCGCCAGCACCGAGATCTACCAGACCTTCATGAACCAGGCGACGCCCGAGTACGCCGTGGAATTCCCCCACGGTTATACCTACTCGGCCCACCCTGTAGCCTGCGCCGCCGGCCTTGCCGCACTGGACCTGCTGCAGCGCGAAAACCTGGTGCAGAGCGCCGCTGAACTGGCACCGCATTTCGAAAGCGTGCTGCACGGCGTCAAGGGGGCGAAGAACATCGTCGACATCCGCAACTATGGCCTCGCCGGTGCGATCCAGCTGGCGCCCCGGGATGGCGACGCCATCGTGCGCCCCTACGAAGCGTCCATGAAACTGTGGAAAGCCGGCTTCTATGTCCGCTTCGGCGGCGACACCCTGCAGTTCGGCCCTACCTTCAACGCCCAGCCACAAGACCTCGATCGCCTGTTCGACGCCGTGGGCGAAGCCCTCAACCAGATCGACTGACCCCTTTTATCAGGAGCCCTTTGCATGAGCACTATCCAACACTTGATCAATGGCGATCTGGTTTCCAGTGGCGACCGCACGGCCGACGTCTTCAACCCATCCACCGGCCAACCTATCCGCACCCTCCAATTGGCCAGCCGCGAAACCGTGCAACAGGCCATCGACTCCGCCAAGGCCGCCTTCCCGGCCTGGCGCAAGACCCCGGCGGCCAAGCGCGCCCAGGTGATGTTCCGCTTCAAGCAACTGCTCGAGCAGAACGAAGCCAAGATTGCTCAGATGATCAGTGAAGAGCATGGCAAGACCCTGGAGGACGCCGCAGGCGAACTCAAACGCGGCATCGAAAACGTCGAATTCGCCTGCGCAGCCCCCGAAGTGCTCAAGGGCGAGTACAGCCGCAACGTCGGTCCGAACATCGATGCCTGGTCCGACTTCCAGCCCTTGGGTATCGTCGCCGGTATCACACCGTTCAACTTTCCGGCCATGGTTCCCTTGTGGATGTACCCGCTGGCCATCGTCTGCGGCAACTGCTTCATCCTCAAGCCGTCCGAGCGCGACCCCAGCTCCACACTCTATATAGCCCAACTGTTGCTGGAAGCAGGCCTGCCAGCCGGCGTGCTCAACGTCGTCCACGGCGACAAGGTCGCGGTGGATGCCCTGATCGAAGCACCCGAGGTCAAGGCGTTGAGCTTCGTCGGCTCCACACCCATCGCCGAGTACATTTATAGCGAGGGCACTCGCCGGGGCAAGCGCGTCCAGGCCCTGGGTGGCGCGAAGAACCATGCGGTACTGATGCCCGACGCCGATCTGGACAACGCGGTCAGCGCCCTGATGGGTGCGGCCTATGGCTCCTGCGGTGAGCGCTGCATGGCCATCTCGGTCGCCGTCTGTGTCGGTGACCAGGTTGCCGACGCTCTTGTGGCCAAACTGACTCCGCAGGTCAAGGCCCTGAAGATCGGCGCCGGTACCTCCTGCGGCCTGGACATGGGCCCCCTCGTGACTGCCCAGGCACGTGACAAGGTGTCGGGCTACGTCGACGACGGCGAGCAGGCCGGTGCCAAACTCGTCGTGGATGGCCGCGGTCTGAGTGTGGCAGGCAACGAAGAAGGCTTCTTCCTTGGAGGCTGCCTGTTCGACCACGTCACCCCGCAGATGCGCATCTATAAAGAGGAAATCTTCGGGCCGGTACTGTGCATCGTCCGTGTCGACAGCCTCGAACAGGCCATGCAACTGATCAACGACCACGAATACGGCAACGGCACCTGCATCTTCACCCGCGACGGTGAAGCGGCGCGCCTGTTCTGCGACGAGATCGAAGTCGGCATGGTCGGCGTCAACGTACCCTTGCCGGTACCGGTTGCCTATCACAGCTTCGGCGGCTGGAAGCGTTCACTCTTCGGCGACCTGCACGCCTATGGGCCAGACGGCGTGCGTTTCTACACGCGCCGCAAGGCCATCACTCAACGCTGGCCGCAACGCGCCAGCCACGAAGCCTCGCAGTTTGCTTTCCCGAGTCTTTGAGTAGCCAGTCGAAGCAACAAGGAGGGGCGGGCCGCAGGCCCGCCCCTTGCTTTTGAGTGGATGCGACAGATTTTTGAAATTACCTGTTGACGCCCCCTCAGATCTCTCTATAATTCGCCCCACTTCCGGCGCAGCCGAAACGATAAACGCCTTGTTAATCAATGAGTTAGTCGTTCAGGCAGTGAGGAAGTGCTTCGATCTTCAAGGTCGGAAGCGGTGGAAAAAGGCAGTTGACAGCGGTTTGAAACGCTGTAGAATTCGCCTCCCGCTGACGAGTGATCTAAGCGAGTCAAGTGTTTGAAGTTGTTCAGGTTTCTGGAAAAATACTTCAAAATAAACGCTTGACAGAATGTGAGGCCAGCGTAGAATGCGCGCCTCGGTTGAGACGAAAGAATCAACCCACCGCTCTTTAACAATTGAATCAAGCAATTCGTGTGGGTGCTTGTGAGTTAAGACTGTTAGTCAACAAGATTATCAGC
>NZ_JASCPM010000021.1:0-77243 GCF_029960215.1 Pseudomonas sp. PS01301
TGTGATGCTGATAATCTTGTTGACTAACAGTCTTAACTCACAAGCACCCACACGAATTGCTTGATTCAATTGTTAAAGAGCGGTGGGTTGATTCTTTCGTCTCAACCGAGGCGCGCATTCTACGCTGACCTCATATTCTGTCAAGCGTTTATTTCGAAGTATTTTTCCAGAAACCTGAACAACTTCAAACACTTGACTCGCTTCGATCACTCGTCAGCGGGAGGCGAATTCTACAGCGTTTCAAACCGCTGTCAACTGCCTTTTTCGCCGCTTCCGAACTTGAAGATCGAAGCACTTCCTCACCACCTGAACGACTAACTCATTGATTAACAAGGCGTTTATCGTTTCGGCTGCGCCGGAAGTGGGGCGAATTATAGAGAGATTACAGAGCGCGTCAATAGCCCAGGGTGTTGAAAGTTCAATAAATTTAAATGGGCAATATATTGCTCATTTCTTGCAGCTTAGCCATCATACGACCAACGCATACCTAACCTCTGCCAAGTAGCCGCCTCATGACTCCGCCTTCGCTCACCACCAAGCTCTACCCTATCGCGCTTCTTCTAATAGCCATGGCGTCCATCCAGACAGGCGCCTCATTGGCCAAGGGCATGTTTCCGCTGATAGGGGCGCAGGGTACGACTGCCCTGCGCCTTATATTCGCCAGCGTGTTCATGTTGATCCTGCTGCGCCCGTGGCGAGCCCGATTGACCTGGAAGGCATTGCAGACCGTGATGATCTACGGCATCGCCTTGGGCTGCATGAATCTGCTTTTCTATATGTCTCTACGCACGGTTCCTCTAGGGATCGCCGTGGCCCTGGAGTTCACTGGCCCGCTGGCAGTTGCGATTCTGGCTTCGCGCAGGGCGATGGATTTCGTTTGGGTGGCACTTGCGCTCGTAGGGTTACTGCTGCTGATACCGCTCGGCGATGCCCAGGCAGGTCTCGATCCAGTAGGCGTCTGCTATGCGCTGGGCGCAGGTGTGTGCTGGGCCCTCTACATCCTTTATGGCCAAAAGGCGGGCGCCGACAACGGTGTGCAGACCGCAGCGCTGGGCGTGATGATCGCTGCAGTGTTCATTGCTCCTGTCGGCATCGCGCATGCAGGTACCGCCTTGCTCGATATGGCGCTGATCCCGACGGCCATTGCTGTGGCGATCTTGTCCACGGCTTTGCCCTACAGCCTCGAGATGGTTGCGCTGACACGCTTGCCGGCACGCACCTTTGGCACGCTGATGAGCATGGAGCCAGCCATCGGCGCACTTTCCGGGTTGCTGTTCCTGCATGAAGTGTTAAGCGCCACTCAGTGGCTGGCGATCGGCGCGATCATCATGGCCTCTGTGGGGGCCACGTTGACGATCCGCGCCGAGCATGCTCCTGCCGTCGCCGCCGACTGATTGCACAGGTCAGATCGGCTGGGTGCGTTCGCGCAGCCATTCCAATGGCGCGTTGGCAAGCAGCGGCGCCACCCGTCTGGCGACTTCGGCATGGTAGTCGTTGAGCCACTGGCGCTCGACGGTCGACAACTGGGGAATGTCGATGCAGCGGGTATCGATCGGACATAGCGTCAGCGTTTCGAAGTTCAGGAACTGACCGAAGTCGCCCTGCCCGGCTTCGCGTGTGAGGACAAGATTTTCGATACGCACTCCCCAGCGTCCGGGCCGATAGGTCCCTGGCTCGATGGAGGTGATCATCCCCGGCAGCATAGCTGTCTGGGGCGTGGTGGGGGCCTGGTAGGCAATGACCTGCGGCCCCTCGTGAACGTTCATGAAGTAACCCACACCGTGGCCTGTGCCGTGCCCATAGTCGACCTGGTCGGCCCAGATGGGTGCACGCGCAATGGCATCGAGCAAGGGCGAAAGAATCCCTTTTGGAAACGTAGCCCGTGACAGGGCGATCATGCCTTTCAGCACTCGAGTGCAATCCGCTTTCTGATCCGCCGTGGGCGTACCGACCGGGACCATGCGGGTTATGTCGGTAGTGCCGCCCAGGTATTGGCCGCCCGAGTCGATCAACAACAGACCGTTGCCCTCGATGACGGCGTGGGCTTTCTCAGTGGCGCGGTAATGAGGCATGGCACCGTTGGCGTTGAACGCGGCAATGGTCGAAAAGCTCAGGGAGACGAAATTGGGCCGACGCGCGCGTGCGGCCGTGAGCTGCTCGTCGATGGTCAATTCGGTTATGCGCTCGCCTGCCCAGGCAGCCTCCAGCCACGCGAAGAACTCGCACAGTGCCGCACCGTCCTGCTCCATGGCGTGGCGAATATGCTCTGCTTCTTCTGCGGTCTTGCGTGACTTGCTCAAGGTCGTTGGGTTCAGCGCTTCTATCAAGGTAACGCCGGTAGCGAGGTTTTCGATGATGCCGACGGTAACGCGAGCAGGATCGATCAGAAGCTTCTCGCCGGTTGGCACCACAGCCAGGGCGGCGCCGATCTCGGTGTACTCGCGAACGTCAATGCCTTCCTGCGCCAAGCTTTGGATAAGCGTGGAATCTATCCTGGACAGTGTGGTGAACAGGGTTGCCGAGTGCTCGCCGATCAACGCGAAGGCAACGAAGACCGGATTATAGGAAACGTCCGAACCGCGCAGGTCGAACAGCCAGGCAATATCGTCCAGAGTTGCCAGCAGGTGCCACTGAGCGCCCTGGGATCGAGTCTGCTCGCGCAGCGCTCTGAGTTTTTCGGCGCGCTCGCGAGCGGCGTACGGCGGTAGGTGGGCGTAGACAGCTTGCGCAGGCAATGGGGGGCGATCTGGCCAGATCTCTGCGAAGAGGTCGATATCGGTACGCAACGACGCACCTGTGTGTTGCAGCTTTTCTCGCAACTGACGGGCGGCAGCAACGGCCATGACGGCGCCATCGACCGCGACCGTGGTCCCAGCATGCATCTGCGAGCCCAGCCAGTCCAATGGACCCGGCTGCCCAGCCATCAGCTTGACCAGTTGGATGCCGCTTCCGTCGAGTTCGACCTGGGCTTGCTCCCAGTAGCGGCTGTCGGCCCAAAGCCCTGCGAAATCAGCGGTCACGATCAAGGTGCCGACAGAACCCTGGAAACCGGAAAGCCATTGGCGTGCCTGCCAGTGTTCAGGCAGGTATTCGGATAGATGCGGGTCCGCCGAAGGCACCAGCAGGGCGTCGATGCCCTCGCGTTGCATGAGCGCGCGCGTGGCGCGCAGGCGCTCGGGAACGGGGAAAGTGGCAGAAGGTGTCAGGCTCATTCGGGCTCCGGTTCGGATGCTGGATCGTGTGGGCTGCTCTTGTGCAACGATCATGGCGAATGCCGCAGCGCCGGGCAACCTTGAAAAGGAGGTGAGTTCGGAAGCCAGACGGCTGCGGGTCTTTGTTGGCGGAAACGAACTTAGATGACGACGTTGCGTACGAAGCGCACCAACGTTTCACTGTCATTGCGATAGGCATAGGGCTGATTGCTGGGATAGACAAAAAACTCGCCAGCTGCCAACGCATGGGAGCGGCCGTCCAATACGACGGTCAGTCGCCCTTCACAAACGTAGATCTGCTCGCTCCAGCCTTCGGCATCGGGCTCCGATGCATAGGTTTCGCCAGGCTGCAACAGCCACTCCCACAGTTCGACCTCCTTGCTGGCTACTGTACTGGCCAGGAGGACGGCCTTGCTGCCAGGGAATGTGCCGACCCAGGCCAGTTCATTGATCCGGCCAGGGTCGCGATTCTCGCCAGGCTGGATGAGATCGCTGAAAGCGACATCAAGGGCTTCGGCAATACGGTCCAGGGTCGTGAGACTGACGTTGTTGTCACCGGCTTCGATAGCCACCAGCATGCGGCGGCTGACCCCGGAGCACTCTGCCAGGGCACTCTGCGAAAGCCCGGCGGCCTGGCGCAGGCGACGTACGTTATGACTGACGTGCTGGAGTACCGAGGCTCTGGAACTGGGGTCTTTGACCAAGGGAATCTGCGCTCGCTGGGGGTAGTCCCGCTGATCGACGCGATCAAGGCGGAGCTATCGATGGTAAAAAATTGTCATAAAAAAACAAGTCGTTATGGCATGCCTGTACGATTCTGGCACAGCTTGCGGGTTGGTGATCACCCAGTGACCCCGTATGATCCTTTTCAATATTCCTGCAGATTAGAAGCCTATGTCCTTGATAGTACTATTGCTTCTGCCCTTCGTAGGCAGCTGCGTGGCGGCCATCCTGCCGCACAACGCACGCAACGCAGAATCGCTTCTGGCCGGACTGGTTGCCTTGGTCGGCACGGTACAGGTAGCCATGCTGTACCCGCAAATTGCCAACGGTGGTGTGATCCGCGAGGAATTCCTCTGGCTGCCCAGCCTCGGACTCAACCTGGTGCTGCGCCTGGACGGCTTCGCTTGGCTGTTTTCATTGCTGGTGCTGGGCATCGGTACGCTGGTGGCGCTCTATGCGCGCTATTACATGTCGCCGCAGGACCCAGTCCCTCGCTTCTTCGCATTTTTCCTGGCGTTCATGGGCGCCATGCTGGGTCTGGTAATTTCCGGCAACCTCATCCAGATGGTGTTTTTTTGGGAATTGACCAGCCTGTTCTCCTTTCTCCTGATTGGCTACTGGCACCATCGCGCCGATGCGCGCCGTGGTGCCTACATGGCGCTCATGGTGACCGGCGCCGGTGGTCTGTGCCTGCTCGCTGGCGTGTTGCTGCTGGGGCATATCGTCGGCAGCTACGACCTGGACAAGGTGCTCGTTGCCGGTGACGCTATCCGTGCGCATGGCCTGTATCCCGTCATGCTGACCCTGGTCCTGCTCGGCGCACTGACCAAGAGCGCCCAGTTTCCGTTTCATTTCTGGTTGCCGCACGCCATGGCGGCACCGACGCCGGTTTCGGCGTATCTGCACTCGGCAACGATGGTCAAGGCCGGGGTATTCCTGCTGGCCCGGCTATGGCCTTCCCTGTCGGGCAGCGAACAATGGTTTTGGATCGTCAGCGGCGCAGGGGCCTGCACGCTCATGCTTGGCGCTTACGCGGCGATGTTCCAGAACGATCTCAAAGGCCTGCTGGCCTACTCGACGATCAGCCACCTGGGCCTGATCACGCTGCTGTTGGGGCTCAACAGCCCGCTGGCAGCGGTGGCTGCGGTGTTCCACATTCTCAATCACGCGACGTTCAAGGCGTCGCTGTTCATGGCCGCCGGCATTATCGACCACGAAAGTGGAACACGCGACATACGCCGCCTGAGCGGGCTGTTCCGACTCATTCCCTACACAGCGACGCTGGCCATGGTTGCCAGCGCGGCCATGGCAGGGGTGCCACTGATGAACGGCTTTCTGTCCAAGGAGATGTTCTTCGCCGAAACGGTTTTCATCAGCTCCACCGCCTGGGTCGAGATCGCCCTGCCAGTGGTCGCGACGCTGGCCGGTATCTTCAGCGTCGCCTATTCACTGCGCTTTACGGTTGACGTGTTCCTGGGCCCCAAAGCCACCGACCTGCCCCACATCCCCCACGAGCCGCCGCGCTGGATGCGTGCGCCCGTGGAGCTGCTGGTGCTGACCTGCCTAGTGGTCGGCATCTTCCCGGCACAGTCGGTGGCGCCCTTCCTGGCGGCCGCGGCGATACCCGTTGTAGGGGGCGATCTTCCGGAGTACAGCCTGGCCATATGGCATGGCTGGAATGCCCCCATGGTCATGAGCCTGATTGCGATGGGCGCCGGGGTGCTTCTATATGTATTGCTGCGCAATCAGTTCCGTCACGGTCGGCTGCGCTATCCACCGGTGATCGAGCGCTTCAACGGCAAGCGGCTGTTCGAGCGCTCGCAGGTGGTCATGATGCGGCTGGCGCGCAGGGTGGAGCGACTGCTTACCACCAGACGCCTGCAGGCCCAACTGTTCATGCTGGTGTTGGTAGCAGTGCTCGCGGGCCTGGCGCCGATGCTTTATAGCGGACTGAGCTGGGGGGATCGACCGAAGATCCCGGGATCGGGCGTCTTCGTGATTCTCTGGTTGATCGCCATTGCCTGCGCATTGGGCGCTGCCTGGCAGGCGAAGTACCACCGGCTGGCAGCCCTGACCATGGTCAGCGTGTGCGGATTGATGACCTGCGTCACGTTCGTCTGGTTCTCCGCACCGGATCTGGCGCTGACTCAGCTGGTGGTCGAGGTGGTGACCACGGTGTTGATATTGCTCGGGCTGCGTTGGTTGCCTCGGCGGATCGAGGATGTCGCACCCTCCAGGGCGACGCTGGACCGTGCCAAATTGCGCCGTCTGCGCGATCTGGTGCTGGCGGTGGTGGTCGGCGGCGGCATGGCGCTGTTGTCCTATTCGATGCTCACCCGCGCCACGCCCAACTTCATTTCCGAGTTCTACCTGAGCCGTGCCCTGCCCCAAGGCGGCGGGACCAACGTGGTCAACGTCATGCTGGTGGACTTCCGCGGCTTCGATACCCTGGGTGAGATTACCGTGCTTGCCGCCGTGGCCCTGACCGTGTTTGCCCTGCTGCGGCGCTTCCGCCCACCCAAGGAAAGCATGCAGCTGCCGGCGCAGCAACGATCGCTGGCACCCGACGTGGTCACCGATCTCATCAACCCGCGCGGTGCGGACGACACTGCGCTGGGTTTCATGATGGTTCCGGCCGTTCTGGTTCGTCTGTTGCTGCCAGTGGCGGTGGTGGTCTCGATGTATCTGTTCATGCGCGGGCACAATCAGCCTGGCGGTGGATTCGTTGCCGGCCTGGTGCTGTCGGTAGCGTTCATCCTGCAATACATGGTGGCGGGTACCCAGTGGGTGGAGGCGCAGATGCGCCTGAGACCGCTGCGCTGGATGGGTACCGGACTGCTTTGTGCCACTGTCACCGGGATCGGCGCCATTGCCTTGGGTTATCCATTCCTCACCACACACACTGCGCATGTTCATTTGCCGGTCCTGGGTGACTTTCATGTCGCCAGTGCCCTGTTCTTCGACATCGGTGTGTTCACCGTGGTGGTGGGATCCACTCTGCTGATGCTCACCGCGCTGGGTCACCAGTCGGTGCGTGCTCACCGTCCCTCGAGCCTGCCCAAAGGCATTGCCCCAAAAGGAGCCGTCTGATGGAAGAAGTGATAGCGATTGCCATCGGCGTACTGGCTGCATCGGGCGTTTGGCTGATCTTGCGTCCACGAACGTTCCAGGTGGTCATGGGCCTCTGCCTGCTGTCTTACGGGGTCAACCTGTTCATCTTCAGCATGGGCAGCCTGTTCATCGGCAAGGAGCCGATCATCAAGGAAGGTGTGCCACAGGACCTGCTCAATTACACAGACCCCCTGCCCCAGGCACTGGTACTGACTGCCATCGTGATCAGCTTTGCGATGACTGCGCTGTTTCTGGTGGTTCTGTTGGCTTCGCGGGGCCTGACCGGCACTGACCACGTAGACGGCCGGGAGCCCAAGGAATGAGCTGGATGCCCCATCTGATCGCTGCGCCCATCATACTGCCGCTGTTCACGGCGGCGTTGATGATGCTGCTCGGAGAGAAACACCGCTCGCTGAAAGCGCAGATCAACATCATCTCCAGCCTGCTGGGACTGGCGATTGCCTGTTACCTGATGTGGTGGGTCCAGGATCAAGGCCAGGCCGGTTCGATTGGCGTGTACCTGCCCGGCAACTGGCAGGTGCCATTCGGTATCGTGCTGGTGGTGGACAGGCTGTCAGCCTTGATGCTGGTGCTGACGGGCATCGTCGGCGTCTGCGCTCTGCTGTTCGCCATGGCCCGCTGGGATCGGGCCGGTGCGAGCTTCCACGCCTTGTTCCAGATCCAGTTGATGGGTCTTTACGGTGCCTTCCTGACCGCCGATCTGTTCAACCTGTTCGTGTTCTTCGAGGTGCTCCTGGCCGCTTCCTATGGCCTGATGCTGCATGGTTCGGGCAAGGCCCGGGTATCGGCCGGGCTGCATTACATCGCGATCAACCTGCTGGCCTCGTCGTTGTTCCTGATCGGTGCGGCCATGATCTACGGGGTCACGGGAACCCTGAACATGGCTGACCTGGCCCTGAAGATTCCGTTGGTGCCCGAGGCAGATCGCGGCCTGCTGCACGCCGGTGCTGCCATTCTCGCGACAGCCTTCCTGGCCAAGGCGGGCATGTGGCCGTTGAATTTCTGGCTGGTGCCGGCGTACTCGTCCGCCAGCGCCCCGGTTGCGGCTCTGTTCGCGATCATGACCAAGGTGGGCTTCTATACCCTGCTGCGGCTGTGGACCCTGATGTTTTCCGGACAGGCCGGTGCCTCGGCGCATTTCGGCGGTCAGTGGCTGATCTACGGGGGCCTGGCGACCATCGCCGTGGCTGCCATCTGTATTCTTGCGGCGCAGCGACTGGAGCGCATGGCGAGCCTGAGCATCCTGATTTCAGCCGGCATCCTGCTGGCAGCGATCGGTTTCGGGCAGAGCGGGTTGATCGCTGCCGCGCTGTTTTATCTGGTCAGCTCGACCTTGGCGCTCAGTGCGCTGTTCCTTCTTGCCGAACTGATCGAACGTTCGCGGTCCGCCAACGAGATTCCGCTGGAGTACGATGCCGACCCGCTGCCAGCTGCAGTCGAGGCATTGCATCCGCCCAAGGGTATCAACCTGGATGACGAGCAGAAGGCCGTGGTAGGCCAGGTGATTCCATGGACCATGGCCTTCCTGGGCTTGAGCTTCATTGCCTGCGCACTGCTGATCATCGGCATGCCGCCGTTGTCCGGGTTCATCGGCAAACTCAATCTGATCGCCGCGTTGTTCAATCCACAGGGACTCGGGGTAGCCACTGAGCAAACCCCGAGTGCGAGCGCCTGGGTCTATCTAGCGTTGCTGATCCTTTCCGGACTGGCGTCGCTGATCGCTCTGGCGCGTGTGGGCATGCAGCGCTTCTGGACGCCGCACGAGCGGCCTTCACCGTTGCTGCGGCTCAACGAGTGTGTACCGATCATGGTCCTGCTGGGATTGTGTGTGTTGTTGGCGATGCGCGCAGAACCTCTACTGCGGTACACGGCCGATACGGCGGCCATGCTCGATGATCCCAAGCAATACGTGATGACCGTGCTGGGCGCCCAGCCGGTACCTGGTCCGACTACAACAAGCCTTGAGGGTGAACCATGAGTCGCCTGTTCCCTGCTCCGTTGCTGTCGATCGCCCTCGCCGTCCTGTGGTTGCTGCTCAACGTCTCCATGAGTGCTGGCAACCTTTTGCTCGCCGTGCTGCTGGGATGGCTGGCGCCGCTGTTGATGTCGCCGCTGCGGCCCCAGGCCGTGCGTATCCGTCGGCCCATGGTGATACTGCGGCTGCTGCTGCGCGTAGGCGGCGGTGTACTGGTGTCGAACCTGCAGGTGTTCTGGCAGGTCTGGAGCATGGACGCCCGTCCGCCACGCTCGGCGTTCGTGGAGATTCCGTTGCAGTTGCACAATGCCAACGGGCTGGCTGCCTTGGCGGCAGTCGCCACCGTCATTCCAGGCACCGTATGGTCCGAGCTGGCGCTGGATCGCAGCGTTTTGCTGATGCATGTTCTGGATCTGGATGACGAGGCGCAATTCATCGAGGAATTCAAAGACACCTACGAACGCCCGCTGATGGAGATCTTTCAATGAGCGCATTGCTGTCCAATGCCATTGTCGCGAGCTTGTTCATATTTGCCCTGGCGATGTTGCTGACGCTGATCAGACTGTTCAGAGGACCGTCGGCCCAGGACCGGGTACTGGCTCTGGACTACCTGTACATTCTGGCGATGCTGGTCATGCTGGTGCTGGGCATACGTTACGCCAGTGACACCTATTTCGAAGCGGCCCTGCTGATTGCCCTGTTCGGCTTCGTAGGGTCGTTCGCGCTGGCCAAGTTCCTGCTGCGTGGAGAAGTGATCGAATGAATTCACTCCAGGTTTTACCCTTCTGGGTAGAGGTGGCCACGGCCATACTGCTGCTCGCCAGCAGTCTGTTCGCATTCACGGGCGCCTTGGGGTTGCTGCGCTTCAAGGATTACTTCCAGCGCATGCATCCGCCGGCGCTGGCGTCCACGCTGGGCGCCTGGTGTGTGGCGCTGGCGTCCATCCTGTACTTTTCTTGGCTCAAGCATGGGCCGGTGGTGCATGCCTGGCTCATCCCCATCCTGCTGTCGATCACCGTGCCGGTGACCACGCTGCTGTTGGCCCGTGCAGCGCTGTTTCGCAAACGCACGGCTGGAGAAGCGGTGCCTGCCGAGGTCAGCAGCCACCGCAGCGACAGCGGTCACTGACTCATTTCAGACTGGCGCTCACTTTGCTGGCTACGTCTTCAGGCAGCCAGGTCTTCCAAACTTCGGGATGATCCTTCAGAAACGCCTCGCCAGCCTGGCGAGGCGAAGTGCGGGCTTCGCTCATGTTGGCCAGAGCCTTGTTCAGGGGATCGATAGGAAGATCGACCTTGGCGAAGAACTCGACCAGTTGCGGATACTCCTGCTGGAATGCCTTGGACACCCCGATCGACAGCTTCGATGGCAGCGAACGGGTAGGCAGCGGCGCGGGATTGTCAGCATCGGTCAGGGTGGCCCAGGCCTTGGCGTCGAACGGTGGCTCTTCAAGCTGGATCAGCTTGTAGCGGCCCAACAGCGGGGTCGGTGACCAGTAGTAGAAGAGCACGGGCTTGCCGCGCCGGATGGACGAGGCGATCTCGGCGTCCAGTGCGGCGCCAGAGCCCGAACGGAAATTGACGTAGTCGTCGGTCAGCTTGTAGGCCTTGAGTTTCTGAGCGTTGACGACTTCGGATGTCCAGCCGATCGGGCTGTTGAGGAAGCGGCCTTTGTCTGGGCTTTCCGGATCCTTGAAGACGTCCTTGTAGCGCGGCAGATCGGCGACGCTGCGCAGATCCGTCGCCAGCGGCTTGATACCTTTGGCGGCGTCACCCTTGATCACGTATTCAGGGACGAACCAGCCTTCGGTGGCGCCTTTGACAGTATCACCCAAGCCGATCACCTTGCCCTCGGCTTCGGCCTTGACCCAGACCGGACTGCGGCCGGCCCACTCTTCGGCAATGACCTGGATGTCGTTCTTGGCCAACGCCGTTTCCAGGGTGATGGTCGTGCCAGGCTGGGTATCGGTGGGCAGGCCGTAGCCCTTCTCGACGATATAGCGCAACAGTTCGGTAATGAGGCTGCCACTCTCCCAGTTCAGGTCGGCGAACTGGATGGGCGTGGTTTGCGCGTGGGCCGGAAGTGTTGCGGTCGATAGCCAGAGGCCGGCGCCACAGGCGACCAGCCAGGCACGTAATCCTTTCATGCGGGGTTCCTCGGTAAACAGTCGATGACTTGGGTAAGTCACCTTACTGTAGCGCAGGTTCCCCGAAGCATTATTCGCTGGGTTTGAAGGTCAATTCGCCCTTGCGCCATTTGGCTGCCTTGGCGGTAGCCGCTTTCAAGGTCTTGCCCAGGTTTTCCTCGATGCGCTCGTGGGCAGCGAAGACCAGCATCACGGTCTGACCTTCCTTGAACACGATGCCTTCGCCCTGCGCCATGCTGACGAACGCATACTCGCCCAGTCCGTAGACAGTGAGTTTGATATCGCGAAACTTGAGTTCGAACTTGCCACCTTCGCGGCTAGGCAAAACCGCAGCGCGGAAGTGATCGCCTACTTTGAGTTCCAGTCGAGGTTTGTCGTCGACCACCAGCGCGGACTCGGTATCGAGTTCGGCCATGTAGATGCCTTCCGCGCTTTGCTCGGTGACATAGACGAAACGCGACTGAAAGAGTTTGACCAACTTCGCACGCAAATCGCCGAGCACGAACAGTGCGTGCATATCCAGATTAGTTACTGCCAATGAAGAATCCTCAAATCGAAACACAGACTACCGGACGCTGTTCGCGTGGTAATAACCTGAAGACGCGGGGAGCGCCGAACGGTCGGCAGCACGTGCAATGATTGCCACCGACCTGCTAACGAAAGACTAAAGGATCGAACCTTGATCCGGGATGCGCAGCGTCGACCTGCTGCAGGGAAAATTGCCGAAGACCGCGAAGGAAAAAGGCAAGCCTGGACGTGTATGGCAGAGCGGCGCCACGGCCTCATGGGGAAGCTGGCGACCAACACGTGCGGGGCAGCGAAGCGCATGACGGTGATCTGGCGCGAATAGTACCGAATCGAACCCCGGCGCGGTCAAGAAGTTTGTTGGATGGACACGTTCAAAACAGGATCGGGGCAAAGCTCGATGCCCTGTGCCGTCCATTGCAAACAAACACGGTACTGCGAGCGAACTCTGGCGAGGCCGTCGCCTCAGATACAGGGTAACCTTTCAATCATGGCTGGAAACGGCCGCTGAGGAGTCAACATGGATCTGCCGAACCCAAGCCTTACTGGCCTTTTCGATCAACTGGGCCTGGCCAGCGAAGAGGCTGATATTCAGAAATTCATTGCCGAGCATCAGCTCGACCAAGACACCAAGCTGATCGATGCGCCCTTCTGGACTGATCAGCAGCGCAGCTTTCTGAAAGAGGAGCTGCACAGCGATGCGGAGTGGGCACCCATCGTCGATGAACTCAATGTGGCCTTGCATCCGCAGGCGTGAGAAACGCCTGCGGTGTGTTGATTACGCTTGACGTTGATGCTTGTCGATCTGCTCGTGGCGCTCTTGCGCCTCGATGCAGTACTTGGTGGTAGGGCTGATCAACAGGCGCTTCAGGCCGATCGGCTCGCCACTGTCGTCACACCAGCCGAAGCTGTCGTCATTGATGCGGCCCAGGGCCATTTCCAATTGCGGCAGCAGGCGCTGGTCGCGCTCGATGACATTGACCAGCCAGTGACGCTCCTCTTCCACAGAGGCAGCGTCGGCAGGATCGGCGGGCGTGTCCAGGCTTTCAATGGCTACACGGCTTTGCTCGATGCGCTGCTGGGTCTCGATCTTCATGGCCTGCAACAGCTCGGTGAAGTAGGCCAGTTGCTCAGCGTTCATGTAGTCATCAGCCGGCATGGCCAGCAACTTTTCCTTTGTCATTGATTTCTCTGCAAACGAATAATGCGCTAGGGCAAAACAGGAAGCCCGCGACGCTGTCGGCGACGCAGGCAGAATTCTTCAAGCACCACACGGCATATGGTCAAGAGGGGCGGCAGTCTAAGGCCGGTTTACATGCGCAGCAACCCTAAATTTGGCAGGGGGCCGAGGGCCTGCTCGCTGGCGCAGGCGCGACCGCGCCACAGGCGGCGGCAGGCAGCCGTCTGGGCGGTTTTTATAGCATACTGGCCGTTACCGATTGCCTGGGGTTTATGCCATGACCGATGTTGAAACAACCGCTTCCGAACCCGTACGACTCGATGCCGTGGAGATTCGCGTACTGGGCGCACTGATCGAGAAACAGGCCAGCAATCCTGAAACCTACCCATTGACGCTCAATGCGCTGGTGCTGGCGTGCAATCAGAAAACCAGTCGCGAACCTGTGACCCAGTACACCCAGGGGCAGATCGGGCAGAGCCTGCGCGCGCTCGAAGGTCGGCAGATGACCCGTCTGGTGATGGGCAGCCGCGCCGATCGCTGGGAGCACCGGCTGGACAAGGCGCTCGAACTGGTGCCTGCCCAGGTCATTCTGATGGGGCTGATGTTCCTGCGCGGACCGCAGACCGTTGGCGAGCTGCTGACGCGCAGTGCCCGCCTCCACGATTTCGAGGACGCCGAGCAGATCCTGCATCAGCTGGAGCGCCTTGCAAGCCGCGGCTTCGCGGTACATGTGCCACGCCAGGCGGGGCAGCGCGAGGATCGCTACAGCCATGCCTTGGGCGATCCTGCGGCTATCGACGCCATCTTGAGCGCCCGGGGCGTGCCGCCCGAGCGCAACGGTTCAAAACACGACGATACCCGCCTGGACGAGCTGGAAGCACGCATCGCTGCGCTTGAAGAGCGCCTGTCGCGGCTGGAATGACAGACGTGTCAGCCGCGGGCGTACTCGGTGGCCAGGCGTAACTGCTCGGCGGTAGGGCGTACGCCGGTGTAGAGCACGAACTGCTCAAGGGCCTGGATGGCGATGACCTCGAGGCCGGTAATCACGGGTTTGCCTAGCTCAAGAGCGGCTTTGATCAGTGGCGTCTGCCATGGCAGGGCGACGACGTCGAACACCTGCTGCGCCGCCTCGATGGCGGCCCTATCGAACGACAATTCCTCGGCCTGGTCACTGCCGGTCATGCCGACTGGCGTGACATTGACCAGCAGCTGTGGGCGCGAGTCGCCCAACTCGGCCTGCCAGGGATAACCGCAGGTATCGGCCAGCGCGCGTCCGGTTTCGTAGTTGCGCGCAATGATCAGGCCATTGCGCAGACCGGCGTCGCGAAACGCCGACGCCACGGCTTTGGCCATGCCGCCGCTGCCGCGCAGGGCGAAGGTGGTGTCGGGGTCGACGGCGTGCGTGTCCAGCAATTGGCGGATGGCCAGATAGTCGGTGTTGTAGGCCTTCAGATGACCGTTGTCGTTGACGATGGTATTGATCGATTCGATGGCCGAAGCCGATGCATCGAGTTCGTCCACCAAGGGTATGCAGGCTTCCTTGAACGGCATCGACACGCCGCAGCCACGGATGCCCAAGGCGCGAATGCCAGCGATGGCCGCCGGCAGATCGCTCGTGGTCATGGCTTTGTAGTAGTAGTCGAGGCCCAACTGGTCGTACAGATGGTTGTGAAAGCGCACCCCGAACGTTCCGGGACGCGCGGCGAGCGACATGCACAGGATGGTGTCGCGGTTGGGAGCAATGGACATTCTTGGCCTCCGGCGGCGTGGGGCATGAAAGAAAGCAGGCAGACGACGCGCTGCCCTTACACAAAATTTACCCATCGACGGGGACGCTTTTGACGGTTTTTTTGTCATAGTCATGTCCCCGGCGAAATGATTTGACCCTATCGCAGGTTCGAACGCCAGGGCGCGAAACACGAGGAATCTATCATGATGCGTCAACTTCCCAAGATGGCTCTGCTGGTAGGGGCGCTGGCGATGGCCGGTCAGGCCTCGGCGCACGGCGGCGGCTGGCACGGTGCCGGGCCGGGTATATTGGGCGCGGTACTGGGCGCGGCCGTGGTAGGCGCAGTGGTCACTTCCAATGCGCCGCAGCGGGTCTATGTGGAGCAGCAGCCGGTGTATGTGCAGAGCCCGCCGCCGGTGTACGTGCAACAACCTGCCTATGTGCAGCAACCGGTGTATGTGCAGTCGCCGCCGGTGTATGTGCAGCCTTATCCGGTGTACGCAGCCCCGCCTCCACCGCGTGGCTACTATGGGCCGCCACCGGTGTACTACGGCCCCCCACGCTGGTGAGTCGCCGCGGCAGGGCGTGATAGGAATCGTCGATGGTGACTATCGAGCAAGGTGATTTCTATGGGCCGCGGCGAACTCGTAAGGTGGCTGACAGGAACCACCGGAGGTGTCTCATGCCTGTATTAAGAATCATGTCGGTAGTCGGCAGCGCGGTCCCGGAAAAGTTGCGTGATCTGGGCCTTTTAGCGTGCTGGTACGTGGTGCGCGACGGCGAGCCTGTCAGTGGGCCCCTGCCCTCCCTGCCCCACGCCAAACAAGCCTTTGCCACGCTCAATGCAGCGCAGCCCCACTAGCCAGCGCACTGCATGGAATGGATCAAGCCCCGCTGTGCGGGGCTTTTTCATGGTGTTCGCGCTGGATGAGCTTTTCTTCACGCACCAGGCCTTGCCGGGCGCGACAATCGACAGGCGCTTTGCCATACTCGCGCCACGTGACAATCGTCACTTCGAATCCGCTCCACCCCAGGCCCGATCTACCTCTATTTCAGTGAGCGCTCCGCGTGAAGACCCCGCTATCTCTTTTCAGCCTGTTGCTGGCTTTGACCACTTTCGTCGCCACCCCAAACCTCGAAGCGGCGGAAAAAGCCGCCGTGCCACGGGATCCCTCGCAGTTGCACCTGGCTTCGGGCAGCGCTCTGCTGATCGATCTGCAGACCAATAAAGTGGTCTACGAGAACAACGCCGACCATGTGGTGCCTATCGCATCGGTGACCAAGTTGATGACCGGCATGGTCGTGCTGGACGCCAAGCAGTCCATGAGCGAAGTGATCTCGGTCGACATCACCCACAACAAGGAAATGAAGGGTGTGTTTTCCCGGGTCAAGCTCGGTAGCGAGCTGAACCGCCGGGACATGCTGCTCATCACCCTGATGTCTTCGGAGAACCGTGCAGCGTCGAGCCTCGCCCATCATTACCCCGGCGGCTACGGCGCTTTCATTGCGGCGATGAACGCCAAGGCTCGCGCACTGGGCATGACCCATACCCGCTATGTGGAGCCGACCGGCTTGTCGACCAGCAACGTGTCTACCGCCCGTGATCTGGCCAAGTTGCTGATCGCGGCGCAGCAGTACCCGTTGCTCAGCGAGCTGAGCACCACGCGGGAAAAGACCGTGGCGTTCAAGAAGCCCAGCTACACCCTGGGGTTCCACAATACCGATCACCTGATCAACAAGGATGACTGGGACATCAAGATCACCAAGACCGGTTTCACCAATATGGCCGGGCACTGCCTGGTGCTGGTGACGCGCATGGGTGGCCGACCTGTGGCGATGGTGATCCTCGATGCGTTCGGCAAGTACACCCACTTTGCCGATGCCAGCCGTCTGCGCAAATGGGTGGAAACCGGCAAGAGCAGCGCGCCGCCGGCCGTGGCGATGGACTACAAGGCGCAGAAAAAGCAGATGCGCCAGGCTGCCGACTGACCGCGTCCTTCAGGCACGGCGGGCGGCCCGCTTGCGGGCGTACATGGCACCATCGGCATCGGCAAGCAGACGCTTGACGGTGTCGTGGTGGGCCGGGAGCTGACAGCGCCTCAGGCGGTGGTACTGACCATGGAGCCGGCGGTACTGCTGCCTGATTCCTGCATGACCTGAAGCAATGCGGCGGTTGCGGTTTGCAGCCCTGCGGACGTGGCGACGACCTGTGCCTGGATGGCGGCCACTGCGGCGGCCTTGCTTTCTTCGCTTTGCTGGCTGGCCTGGATTCGGGCCATCTCCTGTTGTTGCTCCTTCAACTGCTTCTGCAGCTCGGCAATCTGCTTCTGCAGTTGCTCGATCGTGTCCGAATTACTACTGCTACTGCTACTGCTGCTCTGACTGGCACCCGCCCCGCCTGCGCCACCGACCGGCGCGTTCGTTGGCGTTGCAGAAGGCGCGGCAGCGGTCTGTGTTGCTTCACTTTCAGCAGTGGCGACTGGGGCGGCGGCCGTTGGGGTAACCGCTGGGGTGCGAATGCTCAAGTTGCTGGCAATGGTACTCAAGGTGCTCATGGCGATCGTGTCCCGATAGGCTGTGACCGTTACATCGGCGCCGATCGGCCAGGCTTTAGGATGCGCCTGTGATTCGTCGGCCAATCTTACGGGCAGGACGACTGGGCTCACGCCGATGGGGTCAGGTGGCGCAAGATGAAAAAAACTTCAACGAGCCCTGGGCCGATTGTTGTCACAATGCCGCCATCCTCAGCAGAAATCATCGGGTAGAGACCAACATGACTCGCGTACTGACCATCGAAGACGATGCCGTGACCGCCAGGGAAATCGTGGCGGAACTGAGCAGCCACGGCCTGCAGGTCGACTGGGTGGACAACGGCCGCGAGGGGCTGGTCAAGGCGGTGAGCGGCAACTATGACGTGATCACCCTGGACCGAATGCTGCCGGAGTTGGATGGACTGGCCATCGTGACCACCCTGCGCACCATCGGTGTGAGCACGCCGATCCTGATGATCAGCGCGCTGTCGGATGTCGACGAGCGGGTGCGCGGTCTGCGTGCCGGTGGCGACGATTACCTGACCAAACCGTTCGCCTCGGACGAGATGGCCGCCCGAGTCGAGGTGCTGCTGCGTCGCAACAACGCCGTGGCCGCCGCCGACAACACGCTGCGCGTGGCCGACCTGACGCTGGATCTGATGACCCGCGAGGCGTGCCGTGGCGAACAGGCGTTGAACCTGCTGCCCACCGAATACAAGCTGCTGGAATTCCTCATGCGCAATGCCGGCCAGATCCTCACGCGCATGATGATTTTCGAGGAAGTCTGGGGCTATCACTTCGACCCGGGCACCAACCTGATCGACGTGCACATCGGCCGCTTGCGCAAGAAGATCGACCCACCGGGCACCGCACCGTTGATCAAGACCGTGCGAGGCTCCGGCTATGTCATTGCCGAACCTGTCTAAAGGCTGGCGCTCGTCCAGCAGTCGGCTGCTGGCGCTCTACAGCTTTCTGTTCGTGGCCTGGAGCAGCTTGCTCATGGGCGTACTGTACTTCGAAGTCTCGGCCTATCTGGCCGACCTGGCGCGGCACTCGCTGATGCAGCGTCAACACCTGTTCTCGCGCTTTCACGGCGAAGCATTGAACGAGGCGCTGGCCGCCAGCGAAGCGTTCGACGACCGTACCTTCGACGCCTATGGTCTGTTCGATCTGCAACTGCGGCCGTTGTCCGGCCAGTTGTTGCAGGTGCCGCGAGGTCTGCCACTGGATGGGCGCATCCATGACCTGAACAGTTGCGTGGACAGCGACAATCCGCAAATGCCGCAGAACAGCTGCGACGCGGTGGCGATGCGCACCCTGGATGGCCGCTGGCTGGTGCTGGTGCGCGACAACGGCTCGTTGTTCGCGGTCACTCACATCATTCTGCGGGCGCTGCTGTGGGGTATTTCCCTGACGATCATTCCCGGCATTGCCGGCTGGCACCTGTTACGGCGCAGGCCGTTGCGGCGCATCCGCGCCATCGAAGCGAGCGCCGATGCAATCGTGGCCGGTGATCTGACTACCCGCCTGCCGCTGTCGGACCGGCGCGACGAACTGGACATGCTGGCGGCCATCGTCAACGCGATGCTCGAACGTATCGAGCAGCTGATGATCGAGGTCAAGGGTGTCTGCGACAACATTGCCCATGACTTGCGCACGCCCCTGACCCGCCTGCGCGCGCAGCTCTACCGTATCCAGCAGGAGGCGCCGGCGGATTCGCGCCAGGCGTTGCAACTGGACGAGGTGATCGCCGAAACCGACACGCTGATGGCGCGATTCCGTGGCTTGTTGCGTATCTCCGAAATCGAGGATCACCGTCGACGTTCGGGCTTCATTTCCTTCGACCCGCAACCCCTGCTGCACGAGCTGCACGACTTCTATCTGCCCCTGGCCGAAGACGAGGGCATCAATCTGGGTCTGGACGTGCCGGACACGCTGCCAATGCTGCATGGTGACCGCGCGCTGCTGTTCGAGGCCGTGGGCAACCTGCTCAGCAACGCCATCAAGTTCACCCCGGCCGACGGCCTGGTGGTGCTGCGCGCCACGGCAGAGAACGGCGCCACGCGGCTGGAGATCAGCGACAGCGGGCCGGGCATCGCGCCCGAGGAACGTGAGGCGATCTTTCAACGTTTCTATCGCTGCGAGGGCGATGGTCAGCACAGCGGTTTCGGTCTGGGGCTGTCGATCGTTGCGGCGGTGGTCAAACTGCACGGATTCACCCTCGAAGTGGGCAGCAGCGAACAAGGTGGCACGCGGATGACTCTGTGGTGCCGACAAAGCAAGGCATTGGTGTGACCATGAACCTGCTCTATATCAGCGATACGCCCGATCAGACCCTGCAACAGGCGTTGGCGGAACACCCTACGGCCCTCAGCACGGTCGGCACGTCCGCCGCAGCGCAGGCACTGGCGCAGGAACGGTACGGCTTCATCGTCCTGGCGCTTGAACGACCCGGCGATGGCCTGCTGCAGCATTGCCTGGCGAACCGGGGCGATGCTGCGGTGATGGTACTGCTGGCCGACGACGACCGGCTGGCGCGCATCGCTGCGCTGCGCGCCGGTGCCGATGCGTGCCTGGCGCAGCCGGTGGCCCCTGCCGAGGTGCTGGCGCGCCTGCAGGCCTTGGCTCGGCCGCGCCCCCGGGCGACGGCGCTACCGCCATCGCGTCTGTGGCTGTCGCCTTCGCGGCTGATGGTTGGGCGGGGTAAACGTCAACAGAGCCTGACGGTGAGCGAGCATCGCTTGCTGGCCATGCTGGCGAGCACCCCCGGCGCGGTCAGCCGGGAGTCCATCGAGCAGCAGCTATGGGGCACGGGCCTCGAGCCCAAGACCGCACTGATCGAGCGCCACGTGTGCAACCTGCGCCGCAAGCTGGCACAGCTGGACTGCCCGCAGGCGTTGCAGACCCTGCGCGGTTTCGGCTACAGCCTGGCCGAACCCCTGGTACTGCGCGCGGATTGAGCATGCCGATCAGGCTCAGCGTGCGCGGGCCATGCAGCGGGTGTAGCGTTCGTCGACGCGTTGGGCGAACCAGGCGGTGGTCAGGTTGCGGGTGATCTTCGGACTCTGCAGCTTGATGCCGGGCAGGATCGCGCGTGGTATCGGTTTGCCAGCGGCCTTGTCGGCCAAGGCAAAGGTACGCTGGTAAAGCGTGGTCTTCTCGAAATCCAAGGTCTCCCCCTCTTCCAGAGCACGGCGAATGTCGCGGTCGCTCATGTTCAAGCGGTTGCCCAGCCCCCGCACGGCCAGCTCGGTATTGCTCGCGGCGCTGGAGTCGTAGCGGATCAGGTCACCGTCGAGCGCCAGGCGGCTGGCGGACAGCTGGTTCACGGCGTTCTGGAACGCGGCGTTGCGGCTGGCGTACCAGCCGGCGTTGAAGTCGGCGAAGCGATACAGCGGTCGTTCATAGCTGGCCGGGTAGCCGAGCAGATGGGCAATGCCGAAGTACATGCCGCCGCGTCGGGTGAACACTTCGCGGCGTATCGAGCCGTCCACCGTGTAGGGGTAGCCCGCCCGGTGTTTCTCGGCGAAGTCGATGCTGACCTGCATCGGCCCGCCGGTACGCACCGGGTTGAAGGTGCCGAACAGCTGTCGGCCCAGGGGCACCATGCCGGTGAAGTCATCGAAGATTTCGCTGAGCTGTTTCTCCGAGCGCGCGGCTTCCAGCCGCTGCGCATAGGTTTTACCGTCGCCCGAGCGGATGCCCAGGGCAGTGTCGACGAGAAAACCGGGCACATGCACGCGCCCTGCGCGGCGGTCGATTTCCTGGCGGGCGATCTTGCCCAGGCCCGGTACGCTGGGGTCGACCTGAAAGGTGGACTCCTGCTCGGCTACCGCCAGTATTGCGCAGAGGTTGTCGTCGGTGCCGGCGATGTCCTGCACCTTCAGGGCGGTTTCGATATCGGCGGCCCAGCCCTCACGGTCGGCGACCTTGCCGGGCAACAGCTGCACGAGCTTGGCGCGCACCTGCTCGGACGAAGGTGCCGGGGGTTGGCCGGCGCGCTGGGTGGAACAGGCCGCGAGCAGCACAAGGAGGATGCTCAGTGCGCCATGGCGCACGGCGAGCCGACTTCTGGACATGTAAAGCCTTGGGAACGGATGAATTCGCGCCAGTATGGACGAGCACCCGGCCTGTCGACAGCCCCTGTGCAAATCACCTGCACCATGGCTATGCTGCGGGTCATGAACATGGCCTCTGTCGCACGCCAACCCTGCCCGCCCGGCGCTTGCATCTGCGAGCGCGAACGGCTGCACGCGCTACCCGACGCCGACTTGCGCATCCTGCGCCTGACTCGCGAGGAAGAGAAACGCCTGCTCGAACGCCTGGAGAACGTGGAAAGCCTGGACGAGCTGCGGCGCCTGCAACAACGCATCTTCGAGCAGCTCGGGCTGCGCGTGGAAGTCACGCCGGGCGCGAGCACCGTGCGCAGCATGCGCGGCATCGCCATTCACATCGAGGCGTTGCCGGGACTGTGTCGCAAGACGCGGCAGTCGATTCCGGCGGCCATCCGTCGCGGCCTGGAAAAGAACCCTCAAGTGGCTTACAGGCTGCTGGACGCCCATGACCTGCTCGGTGGCTGAAGTCAGGCTGGCACGGAATCTGCTCTCTCCCCTCTCACTGATGACGAAGCGCCACGTTTTCGTCATTCATCCAGTTCAGACGGGGTTTGCATGGACACACGTTTTTCTTGCACCGGGTGCGGCAAATGCTGCAGCGACCACCACGTACCGCTGACCCTGGCCGAGGCGCGGCGCTGGGCGGAGGATGGCGGTCAACTGATCGTGTTGCTCGAAGCCTTCCTGGAAAACGGCCCCGGCCTGCACAGCCTCAACCTCAGCCACGCCCAGCAGGAACATGCCCGCCGTCGCTCGCTGCCGGTGCTGTGCGGCAGCGCGCCCGCCTACGTCTCGATCACCTTCGCAGCCTACAACCTGGGCCCCTGCCGGAATCTGAACGCCGACAACCGCTGCGGTATCTATGCCGAGCGACCGCTGGTGTGTCGCATCTATCCGATGGAGATCAATCCGCACATCCCGCTGCGTCCGGACATGAAGGACTGCCCCAGCGAAGCCTGGGCCACGGGCCCTGCGCTGATCGCCGGCGGGCAGTTGGTGGACGCACCGCTGGCGGCGCTGATTGAACAATCGCGCCAGGCCGACCGTGACGACATCGCTGCCAAGGCACAGGTCTGCGCGCAGTTGGGCATTCATACGGCGGCGCTCAAGGGCGACGGCTTCACCACTTACCTGCCCCAGCCCGCCGCGTTCCTTGCCGCGCTGCGCGAAGTCGACGATATGCCGATGCTGGAAGACAACTCGACGCGCTGGGACCTGCACATTCCGGACGAGGACCTGGCCCGGCGCCTGGCCGAAACCGGTGCGATGATCGCCGCCATCCTGGCCGACGACGCCATGTTCATCTCGCTGCGTCGCGCGGCCTGAACGCCCGTTGTGAGTGGGTTCAGAGGTTACGCGACAGTACCCAGTAACCCAGGGCCATCAAGGCCCACCCGAGCGAGGGGTGAAAGATCAGGCGCCAGGCCCAAGCACGCGGGTCGAAGCCGACCCCGTGCACATAGCCGGCGGTAATGCCCCACATCATCAGGCTTAGCAGGCCATGGCTGTAATGTCCCTGGGCATCGAGCAAGGCCAACGGGTGCAACAGCAACACCAGGCTGATCGGTCCGGCGAGCAGCAATGACAGCCAGCGCCAGCCGGGCGTGCGCAGCGCGGGCGCCGCTTCAGCGTTCATCCGCAGGGTCCTCGTCCAGGGCGTTGGAGGCTTCCAGCCACAGTGCGTTGATGATGCCCAGGCTGCACGCCAGCAGCACTCCCAGAATCCAGGCGAAATACCACATAGTCAGGCTCCTTCAGTAAAGGCTGTGCGCGTTCTGCTCGATCTGAGCGGTGGTGACCCGGCCCCACATGCGGCGGTAGCACCACAGGGTGTAGCAAAGGATCAAGGGCACGAAGATGCCGGCGGCGACCAGCATGATCAGCAGGGTCTTGTGGCTGGACACCGCGTCCCACACGGTCAGGCTCGACGCCGGATCCAGGCTGGAGGGCATGACGAACGGGAACAGCGCAAAGCCTGCGGTGCACAGCGTGCCGACGATCGCCAGGCTGCTGCCGGCGAAGGCCAGCGAGGCGCGCCGGCCTGCGGCGGCCAACAGCGCCAGCACACCACCAAGCATGCCCAGCACCGGCGCGATGGCCGTCAGCGGATGGCGCACGTAATTGCCCATCCAGCCTGGGTTGCCGCTGACGACCGTCTTGGCCAAGGGGTTAAGCGCCAGCTGCGGGTCCAGATTCGAACTGATCACCAGGCCTTGCACATGACCGCTCGCCAACCAGGCACCGGCGCCGCCGAAGGCCAGCACGAACAGTACCGCCATGGCCACGGCAGCCTGCCGGGCGCGTCCGGCGATCGCGCCTTCGGTGCGCATCATCAGCCAGGTCCCGCCGTGCAGGCTCAGCAGGCTCAGGCTGACCACGCCGGCGAGCACGCCGAAGGGGCTGAGCAGTTGCCAGAACGAGCCGTGGTAGCTGGAACGCAAGGTGTCGTCGAAGCGGAACGGCAGGCCCAGCAGAAGGTTGCCGAAGGCGACGCCGAACACCAGCGCCGGTACCACGCCGCCCACGAACAAGCCCCAATCCCAGCTCTGCCGCCAGCGCGTGTTGGCCAGCTTGCTGCGGTAATCGAAGCCCACCGGACGCACGAACAGGGCGAACAGCACCAGCAGCAAGGCCCAGTAAAGGCCGGAAAAGGCTGCGGCGTAGACCAGTGGCCAGGCTGCGAACAAAGCGCCACCGGCCGTGATCAGCCAGACCTGATTGCCATCCCAGTGCGGTGCGATGGTGTTGATCACCACACGGCGCTCGTTGTCATTGCGGCCGACGAAGGGCATCAGCACAGCGGCACCCAGGTCGAACCCGTCGGTCAGGGCAAAGCCGATCAGCAGCACGCCGACCAACACCCACCAGATCAACTTGAGATTCTCGTAATCGAACATCAGATGGCTCCCTGTAGCGGACCGTGAGGCAGCGCCGCCTCGCGCTCGAAGTGATAGCGACCGGTATGCAGGCTGCTCGGGCCCTGCCGGGTGAACTTGATCATCAGGTACATCTCGATCACCAGCAGCACGGTGTAGAACGCGGCCAGGGCCAGCAGCGATCCCCAGACGTCACCCGTGGAAAGACTCGACGCCGACAGGTGGGTGGGCAGCACTTCACCGATCGACCAAGGCTGGCGGCCGTGTTCGGCGACGTACCAGCCGGTCTGGGTCGCGACCCACGGCAACGGCAGACTGAACAGCGCCCACTTGAGCAGCCAGGGTTTGCGTGTTTCGTTACGGCGGATCGAGGCCCAGAAGGCGCAGATGAACAACCCCAGCATCAGCACGCCGCTGAGCACCATGAGGCGGAAGGTCCAGAAGATCGACGCGACACCGGGAATCGAGTCCAGCGCGGCGGCCTCGATCTGCGCGTCGCTGGCGTCGATCACGGTGTCGGTGTACTTCTTCAGCAGCAGGCCATAACCCAGGTCTTTCTTGACCTGATTGAAGGCGCTCAGGGTCTGTTCGCTGAGGTCGCCGCCACGCAGTTGTCCCAGCAGTGCGTAGGCCTGCATGCCATTGCGGATGCGTGCCTGGTGCTCGATCACCAGGTCCTTGATGCCGGTGACCTGCTTGTCCACCGAGCGGGTGGCGATGATGCCCATGACGTAGGGGATCTTCACCGCGTAGTCGGTGCGTTGTTCAGCCTGGTTGGGCAGGCCGAACAAGGTGAAGGCGGCCGGTGCCGGTTCGGTTTCCCATTCGGCTTCGATGGCGGCCAATTTGGTTTTCTGCACGTCGCCGATCTCGTAGCCGGACTCATCGCCCAGCACGATCACCGAGAGGATCGACGCCATGCCGAACGCGGCGGCGATGGCGAACGAGCGCCGGGCGAAAGCGATGTCGCGGCCCTTGAGCAGGTACCAGCTGGAGATCGCCAGGATGAAAACCGCGCCGGTGACGTAGCCGGCGGCCACGGTGTGGACGAACTTGACCTGGGCCACCGGGTTGAACAGCAGGTCGGTGAAGCTGGTGAGCTCCATGCGCATGGTGACGAAGTTGAACTCGGCGCCCACCGGGTTCTGCATCCAGCCGTTGGCGATCAGGATCCACAACGCGGAAAGGTTCGAGCCCAGCGCCACCAGCCAGGTCACCGCCAAGTGCTGCTTGCGTGAGAGGCGGTCCCAGCCGAAGAAGAACAAGCCGATGAAGGTCGACTCGAGGAAGAACGCCATCAGCCCTTCGATGGCCAGCGGCGCACCGAAGATATCGCCCACGTAGTGGCTGTAATAGGCCCAGTTGGTGCCGAACTGGAATTCCATGGTCAGCCCGGTGGTCACGCCCAGGGCGAAGTTGATGCCGAACAGCTTGCCCCAGAACTGGGTCATGTCCTTGTACACCGGCTTGCCGGTCATGACGTAGACCGATTCCATGATGGCGAGCAGGAACGCCATGCCGATGGTCAGGGGCACGAACAGAAAGTGATAGAGCGCGGTCATGGCGAACTGCAGCCGAGAGAGGTCGACGACTGATTCGGAGATCATTTCAAGTTCTTCTCGAGAGGTGGGGAAGCGGAGCCGAGCACATGCTGGCCGACGGTGGTGCCGTCATCCTTGACGTCTACGCCCGCGTCGAACCACAGGCTGCGAATGCCCAGCAGCAGGACCAGCTTGATCAGCACAATCACGGCGATTTCCCGGGCGAGCGGTTTCTTGAGGAAGTCGAAGTGTCCGGACATGGGTGGCACTCGGTGTCGGGCGGGTCGGTAGGTGGGCGGATTTTCTGCCCGCACCGCCAGACGGCCATTGATCCAGATCAATGATTCTCGAGCGCCAACCTGCGACCAAGCGCCACATCGGTTGGCTCAAGGAGCAACACCGCTTCCAGAGGATGTGGAAAAGAGCTAGGCAGCGGCGCAATTCATGACGTTATAATATAACTATAATCATCAATGGACTGCTGCACATGCGCTCACCTCGCTTCGCCCCCCTGGCCAGCTTCGCCTTCAGCGTGCTGGGGTTGCCCGCCTATGCCGAAACCTCGCCCGAGACCCTTGAACTGGAAGCCATCAGCGTCACCGCTGGCGGCGAAATGGAGACGGCCAATGGCCCGGTCACAGGCTACCGCGCCACGCGTTCGGGCAGCGCGACCAAGACCGACGCTGCGATCAAGGACATCCCCCAGGCCGTGAGCGTGGTTCCGGTACAGGTCCTGGAGGACCTGGGCAGCACTAACGTGGAGCGGGCCCTGCAATACGCAGGTGGGGTGTCCCAGCAGAACAACTTCGGCGGGCTGACCCTCTACGAATACAGCGTGCGCGGCTTCACCACCTCGGAGTTCTACCGCGACGGTTTCAGCGCCAACCGTGGCTACCCCGCTACACCGGACGTGTCCAGCATCGAGCGCATCGAGGTGCTCAAGGGGCCGGCCGCCAGCTTGTACGGGCGGGGCGACCCCGGTGGGACGGTCAACATCGTCAGCAAGAAACCGCAGGCCGAATCCTTCGCCCGCCTGTACGGCAGTGCCGGGTCCTGGGATCGCTACCGCACCAGCCTGGACCTGAACACCCCGCTCGATGACGAAGGTCAGGTGCTCAGCCGCGTCAACCTGGCGGTGGAAGACAACCACAGCTTTCGTGACCATGTGCAGAGCAAGCGGTTGTACGTGGCGCCGTCGCTGAGCTGGCAACTGGATCCGGACACTTCATTGCTGGTGGAGACCGAGCTGGTGCGGCACCAGTCGGTGTTCGACCGCGGCGTGGTGGCCCCGGGCAATGGCTGGGGGGGCGGCTCGCGGCGGACCTTTCTCGGCGAGCCCAACGACGGTTTCATCGACAACGACAACAACCGTATCCAGGCCGCGCTGGAACACCGCCTCAGCGACGACTGGCAACTGCGCGTGGCCAGCCACTACAAACAGGGCGAGCTGAGCGGCGATGCCAGCGAGGCCCGCGCGCTCAACGCCGACGGACGCACCGTCAACCGCCGCTATCGCGAGCGCGACATGGATTGGCACGACAGCATCAGCCAGGTAGAGCTGCGCGGCTTTCTCGACACCGCCAGCGTGCAGCATGAACTGTTGATCGGCACCGAGTACGAGGATTACCGCAAGAACGAACGGGTGACCAACACAGCCGGTGCCTATCCCATCGACATCTTCAATCCGGTGTATGGCCAGGCCAAACCCACCGGCGCGCGTTCGGGCACCGACTTCCGCGAGCATGTGCGCAGCCACGCGCTGAACCTGCAGGATCAACTGGTCTTCAGCGAAAGGCTGCGCGGCATGCTGGGGGCTCGCTACGAGCATTTCGACCAGCGCATCGCCGACTACACCACTGGCAACCGCAGTACTCAGCGCCAGGATGCCGTCACCCAGCGCGCCGGCCTGCTCTACCAGCTCACGCCGCAATGGGGTGTGTTCGCCAACGCGTCCACCTCGTTCAAGCCCAACAACGGCCTGGATGCCAGTGGCAAGTCATTCGACCCGGAAGAAGGCATCGGCTACGAAGCCGGTTTCAAGGCCGAACTGTTCGACGAACGCCTGAGCGCCACCTTGGCAGCCTTTCACATCGACAAGGAAAACGTGCTGGCGCTGGACCCGACGAGCAACCTCAACCGGGCCATCGGCAAAGCCCGCAGCCAGGGCGTCGACCTGCAGTTCAGCGGCCAGCTGAGCGACGCGCTGCGTGTGATCGGCGCCTACGCCTGGATCGATGCCGAGGTGACCGAGGGCGACGCCAGCGTGCCCAAGGGCAGCCGCCTGCTCGGTGTGGCACGCAACAGCGCCAGCCTGCTGGGCGTCTATGAGTTTCAGGATGGCCGGCTGCGCGGTTCCGATATCGGTGCAGCGTTCACCTACGTGGGCGACCGGTCCGGGGAGTCGGGGGGCAATTTCGAGCTGCCCGCCTACCACACGGTCGATCTGCTGGCGCACTACAAGGCCAGCGACAAGGTCACCCTGGGCGTCAACCTGAACAACCTGTTCGACGAGAAGTACTTCGAGCGTTCCTACAGCAACTACTGGGCGATGCCGGGCGAACCGCGCAATCTGACCTTCAGCGTGGCGATGGATCTGTAGCCTGACGCGGCTCCTTCCCTGGAAGCCGTCGTGCCGGCGCTGGCCGGGTGGTCAGATGCGGAAACTGCCGACCAGCTGCTTGAGGCGCAACGCCTGCTGCTCGAGGTCGGCGCACGCGCGCAGAGTGGATTGCAGGTTCTCGACACCCTCCTGATTGAGGGTGTTGATCTCGGTGATATCGACGTTGATCGATTCCACCACCGAGGTCTGCTCTTCGGTGGCCGCGGCCACCGACTGGTTCATGCCGTCGATCTCGCCGATGCGCTGGGTCACGCTGACCAGACGTTCGCCGGCCTGGTTGGCGATGGTGACACTGGATTCGCTCTGGCCCTGGCTTTCGTTCATCAGGATGACGGCCTGGCGCGCACCCACCTGCAACTGCTCGATCATGCCCTGCACCTGCTGGGCCGATTCCTGGGTACGGTGCGCCAGATTGCGCACTTCGTCGGCGACCACGGCGAAGCCGCGCCCTGCTTCGCCAGCTCGCGCCGCTTCGATGGCGGCATTGAGCGCGAGCAGGTTGGTCTGCTGGGAAATGCTGGTGATCACTTCCAGGATCTGACCAATGTTCACCGTGCTGGCATTGAGGCTTTCGATGTTGCCGCACGAGCCGCTGATTTTCTGCGACAGCAGGTTCATGGCGCTGATGGTCTGGCCGACCACGGCCTGGCCATCGGCGGCCAGATTGCGCGCGGCACTGGAGTGCTGCGAAGCCAGGGCGGCGTTCTGGGCGATTTCCTGCGCGGCGGCGCCCAGTTCGTTGATGGCCGCCGCCACGCTGCTGGTGCGATTGGCCTGCTGATCGGAGTTGAGCATCGAAGAGTTCGAGGCGCTGACCACCCGCTGGGCCACTTCGTTGACCTGGCCGGTGGCCGAGGACACTTCGCGGATCGAGTCGTGGATACGCTCCACGAAACGGTTGAAGGACAGGGCCAGGGTGCCGAATTCATCGGCGCTGTGGATGCTCAGGCGACGGGTCAGATCACCCTCGCCCTCGGCGATGTCGTGCATGGCCCGACCCATGGTATGAAGCGGCTGCATCAGCAGGCGAATCAGCATGCCCAGCAAGGCGATGATCAGGACCACGGCGACGATCGTGGCGATCACCGCCGAGCTGCGGAATTGGCTGAGCATGGCGTAGGCCTTGGCCTTGTCCATGCTCAGACCGATGTACCAGTCCACCGAAGGCAGGCCCTCGACCTTGGCGAAGGTGACGATGGAGACGCGGCCATCGCGTTCGACCTCGGTCACGTCATCGCCGATGCGCGGGGTGTGCTGCGGGTATACGTCCTTGAGTGATTTCATGACCAACTGGCTGTCGGGATGAACCAGGATCTTGCCATCACCGCTGACCAGAAAGGCGTAGCCACCGCCGTCGAAATCCAGTGAGTTGATGGTCTTGACCAACGTGTCCAGGCTCAGGTCGCCACCCACCACGCCTACCGGCTGGCCATTGCTGCTCATGGCGGGGGTGGCGATGGTGAGGATGGTCTTGCCGTTGGCGGCATCGATGTAGGGCTCGGTGAGAACGGTCCGACGCGCACTCATGGCATCGGTGTACCAGGGCCGCGTGCGTGCATCGTAGCCTTCAGGCATGGTGTCCGGTGGTTCGAGGAAATAGTTGCCGGAGACATCGCCCAGGTAGGCGAAGTCAAAGTTGGCCAGCAGGGTTTTCTGCTTGAGCAAAGCGCCCACGGCCTCGGCACTAGGGTTCAGGGCAACGCTCTCGGCCAGGGTTTCGGCCAGCAGAATACGACCCGAGAGCCAGTGCTGAATGTTGGTGGACGTAGCGCTGCCCATTTCATGCAGGTAACTTTCCAGGTCGTCGCGAATAGCGTTGCGCTGCAGGTAATCGTTGTACAAGGTGAACAGCGCGAAGGCTGCAGTCACGATGAGCGAGGCGGCCAGGAGAATCTTGTGGCTGAATTTCAGAGTTTTTTGCATGGCCGATAGGTCCGCTATGTAGTTGCAGGGGCTATCGGCACCGACTTGCCGCTATTGAATGAAATGAAACAGAAACGTGAATCGATTCATCTTTTCCGACTGGCGGTTATAGGGTCATCGGACAATACCCGCCTGACCGGTACGCCGTTCGCGCCACGGCAGTAACGGACATACTATGACCCAGTGGGTGCAGCCGGCCGGCACGCCGACATCGAGATACGTCCGCCAGGTGCGGCGCTTGAGGAAGTGAGAGGATGGTGATCGAACGCTACAACGGCTTCGCCCAGGCATTGCACTGGCTGACGGTCGCCGCGCTGTGCCTGGTACTGCCCTGTGTCTGGGTCGCGGAGAACTTCCCACCCGGCCCGGTGCGAGTGCTTTGGTACCTGGCCCATGAATCCATGGGCATCAGCGTCGGCCTGCTGGTGCTGATCCGGCTGACCTGGCGCTGGCGGCACCCAACTCCGGCCTATCGTTCGGACATTGGCGCGTGCACCCGGATGCTCGCCCACTTGAACCATGGCCTGTTGTACGCCGTACTGCTGGCCATGCCGGTGACTGGCTACCTGATGGCGGGTAATGGCCAGGACGTGCCGTTCTTCGGCCTGGTATCGCTGCCTGGATTCGCCAAGAACGAGGACCTGGGCAAACTGGCCAACACCGTCCATGTGTGGGGCCAGTTTGCGGTGTACGGCCTGATCGTCATGCACGTGGCCGCCACGGTATGGCACGTGGCGGTGCGGCGCGACGGCATGCTCGAACGCATGCTGCCGCCGCAGCGCGACTGACGCTTGCGACACCTCTGCCCTCAGCGTTGCCCCACGACGCCGACCTGGCCGAGCATCTGGGCGAATTGCTGCAGCGGCATCTTCTGACCGTTGAAATCCACCACGGCATCGCTGTAGCGCAGGGTAGCGCGCAGGTGTTCGCCTTCATCCTTGACCAAGCCCAGCATCTGCCCCAAGCCAGCAATGGTTGCAGTCAGATCACGTCCGGCCTGGGCCACACGCGCCGGGTCGGTCTGCCCTTGCAGGCTTGCCTGCAGACTGCCCACGTCTGCGAGCATCGGCTTGGACAGCTGCAGATCAGCTTGCAGGCTGCTGATCAGCGCAGGCCAATAGGCGGCCAAGCCCGGTTGGGCCGACCCTGGGTTGGCCAGCTGTGCGGTCATGCTCAAATGACTTTCACCGTGTTCAGTGGCCAGGCTCAATCGTTCCAGTTGCAGCTGGGGTTTGGCGTTCAGCAACGTGCCAACGACAGCCTCCAGCTGACGTTGCTCCGCCGGAGTCAGGCGCAGCGGCGGTAGCGAGCCATCAGGCAACGGTGTCTGCCATTGTGGTGCGATGATGGTTTGATACAAATTGCCGAATTCGCGGCTGGCGGCGATGTCGAGGTTGGCCAGCTTGACGCTCATCTGCAGCGCGCCGACCGGGCGGCTGGCATAGTTCAAGGCGCCGACGCTGTAGCTGGCCTGGACATCCAGGTTGCCTTCGACTTCCTGCATAAGGCCGGAAGCAGAAAGATTTTCCACCCTTACGGGCGCAACATCGGCGCCTTGCAGGCTGGCCTGGGCCAGCTTGAGATCGGAGTGCCCCAGGTACAGGCCGGAGGCGCCCAGGGTGCCACCGGTGTCGAAACTCAGGCCTTTGAACTGCGCCTGGAGGCGTCCGGCCTGGCCTTCGATATCGGCGAGCAGTTCATCGCTCTGACCGGTCAGGCTGTAGCGGCTGGCGTCGGCGTTCAGCGTCAGGCGTGCATTCAAGCCGGAAAACCGGACGGTGTCATTGCCTTCACGGGCGTCGAGCGGCAACAGTTGCAGGCGGGTATCGCTGGCGCCGTCGTAGCCAAGGCTGACCTGACCGCGCAACGGCGGCTGGTTCTGGCTCATGGCGAACCAGGCCTGGGTATCGGCGTTACGCTCGAGCTCGAAGTTGCTCGCCGCCATCACCGGCATGAGCCTGAAGGCCTTGAGGTGCGACCATGGCAGTGGCCCGTGCTCGATGTGATCGACCAGCAACAGCTCGCGGCGTTCAGGTCCGCTGTCACCCTGCAGGTTGTTGAGCGTGATGCGGTAGTGCGCCGTGCTGGTGAAGAAACGTCGGTCCAGCGACAGCAGTTCGATCTGCATGCCGGGTTGGCCGTCGACGTTGAAGGACGCCGCCATTTCCCGGTTGGCTTGCCTGATGGCAGTGCTCAGGACCGGCTCCAGCTGAGTGCCTGTGTACCAGGCCCCACCCACGGTGGCGGCTGCGGCCACGACGACGATGCCAGCGAGGATGCCTGTTGCTTTGTTCATGATCGGACTCGTTCGAAAGGATGCCGGGCCAACGGGGCCCTGGCGCAAGACGGTGGCGCGCTCGGCATGAGGTTAGCACCTGCGCTTGGTGATCAGCCAGCCAGAGACGTGAGCGCTGCCAAGTAAAAGGATACCGCTGGGGATTTTATTCGACAGTGGCAATCTGGGCAGAATCTCTTTGCATATCCGTTACTTGTACGCAACAGTTTATGCCCTTTCGTCAGTCTTTTTTTCTTGGCACAGAACCCTTTCAAGTTGTATCAGTCGACTGTGTAGCCGCTTATGCATCTTTGAAGGTACGCCCCATGCCCACCGCCTCCATTCTGGTCCTCGAAGACGAAGATCTTATCCGTGATCTGCTGACGACGGTACTTGAAGATGCAGGCTTCAAGGTCACGGCATTTCAGACGGCTGACCAAGGTTGCGACTTTCTGGAAACCCATCCAGGCGAGGTCAACATGGTGGTCAGCGACATTCGCATGCCCGGAAAAATGGACGGCTACGATCTGAGCATGTTGGCCGCCGAGCGCTGGCCTGCCCTGCCGATCCTGCTCACTTCCGGTTTCTCCGGTCGCGACCTGGTGTTGGGGCCGAACGTCGAGTTCTTGCCCAAGCCCTGGACGAGCGAGCGGTTGCTGAACAAGGTCAACAAGTCGCTGCATATTCATTGATGTGAGCGGTGCGCGAGCGTCTTGGATTCGAAACGGTGACCGATCAGTGGCACCGCGGGGGTTGATGACGCGGCTTGCGCCGCTGCTACAGGGGGATGGCGCAACCTTTCAGGTTTTTGAGTCCCGGGCGAATGTGGCGGCTTGGCGGGTCATGTGGTCGAGTTGCCGGTCACGCTTTTTTTCGGCGTCGAGCATGGCCTTGCGGCCGTGCTGATTGAGCAGATAAGCGTGAATCTGCCGTACTTCCAATGATGCATAGATGGGCGCCACATCCAGTACCGCAATGGGCTGATCGGTCGCTTCACCGTCACAGCTGAGTTTGACCTGCGGGCCTTGCGCGCCGATCACCTGAAACCCCATGTTTTCGAACCATGACACCTTGTTCACCACGCAGGCCAGTTCCACATGGGCATGACGCTGCTTGATCACATCGAGCAAAGCCCGCGCCACGCCCCTGCGACGTTTCGATGCGCGTACTGCCATATAGGCCACAGTGCACACCGAACGGTCGTGCTCGGCGCGCAGGAACAAGGCGAACCCGTCCAGCGTTTCCGGCTGCGCCTCGTCGAATGCCAGGACCAGTTCCGGTCGCACCTCACGACCGCCCGACATCGCTTCCAGATACCGATGCACTTCGTAGCCGACACCATACTGGTAGAGCTGATAGAGCGGATTGCTCGGGGTGATGCCCAGACTGCTGATGTCGGTGAGATAGTCGACGACCATCTGCAGCAGCTGACTCTTGATGTCCTCGGACGGCGCGGAACTGGAATGGTGAATCAGTGACATCGGTGGCAGGGCTCCGGCAGGGTGCTCGCAAGGGAAAGAGCGCCATGATAAACCCTGATCCACGCCGATCGACAGCGTAGCGAGACCGCGCAAGTCGCAGGGAGGCGTTTCAGCCTCGTCCAACGAACGGCATATTGGTGGCCATCACGGTCATGTTCAACACGTTCGCCGACAACGGCAGCTTGGCGATGTAACGAACTGCATCAACCACATGCTCCATGTCCACCATAGGTTCGACGGCGATGTCGCCATTGGCCTGGCGTACACCCTTGGTCATACGTGCCGACAGTTCGGTCAGGGCATTGCCGATATCGATCTGGCTGCAGGCGATGTTGAACTCGCGGCCATCGAGCGCCAGGCTTTTGGTGATGCCGAGCACGGCGTGCTTGCTGGCCGTATAGGGCATGCTGAAACTGCGCGGCGTGTGCGCCGAAATCGAACCGTTGTTGATGATCCGTCCGCCTTGCGGTTGTTGGCGACGCATCAATCCGAACGCAGCGCGGCAGCACAGAAATACGCCGGTGACGTTGGTCTGCAGAACGTCGGTCCATTTGGTCACGTCCAGCTCGTCGATCGGCACCGCAGGGGCGCCAATGCCCGCATTGTTGAAAATCACATCGAGACGTCCGTAGATCTGCTCAACCTGTGCGAACAAGGCGTCGACGCTGACGCTGTCGCGGACATCGGCCGCCACTGCCAGGGCTTCACCACCCTGCTCCGCTATCTGCTGCGCCACCGCCTGCACGGCGTCCAGGCGTCTGCCCGCCAGCACCACACAGAAACCATCGGCCGCCAGCCCCAGGGCGGTCGCCCGGCCAATGCCGCTGCCGGCGCCTGTCACCAACGCTATTCTCTTCGACATGCTTGTTCCTCTGGTTTCGGGTCAGTTACTGTCCGCCGCTCGCCCCTTGCGTTCTTCGATCATCTGCGCACCGCTCTGCTGGCGTTGCTGTTGCAAGGTGTCGGTCGTGTCCGACGGTGAGGAGGACGCGGGCTCTTGGATCGTACTCGAACTTCGGGTGGCCGGGGCGCGATTCATGCTGCTGGACGGGTTGCGTGTGGTATTGGCCTGGGGCTGCGCAGTGCTGGCTGCCGGGGCCGTATTCACGGTCGACCCGCCCCCGCCGCCCACAGCAGGACTCGAGGCGCTGAGCCCGGTCGCGGCACCGACGCCGCATGAGGCCGATAAAAGCATGCCGATCACCCCGCTGTATCTCAGTGCACGAAAAAGCGTGTTCATGGGTATCTACCTTTGGCTGTGACGCGGTGGCTTTCCTGATGTAGCTGAGCCTGTGGTTGGCGCGTAGTTCCCCGCGCCTGATGGCGGTTGTTGGCCTGGAGGCGGTTGACTGGGTTACCCTTGTCCGGTCACGAGTGCTTATCAAGATGTTTCAAGAAGGATCGACCAATGTCCGAGCCGGCGAAAAACCGCGCCACTCATCAGACCCATTGCAAGGACTGCAGCCTGGCGCCCCTGTGCCTGCCCCTGTCGCTGGAACTGGCCGACATGGATGCGCTGGACGATATCGTCAAGCGCGGCCGCCCGCTGAAGAAAGGCGAGTTCCTGTTTCGCCAGGGCGAAGCCTTCGGTGCCGTGTACGCGGTGCGTTCAGGTGCGTTGAAGACGTTCAGCCTGAGTGACAACGGTGAAGAGCAGATCACCGGTTTTCACTTGCCCAGCGAACTGCTGGGACTGTCCGGGGTGGACAGCCAGACGTACCCGGTCACCGCGCAGGCTCAGGAAACCACTTCGGTGTGCGAGATTCCCTTCGAGCGTCTGGACGAGCTATCGGTGCAGCTGCCGCAGTTGCGTCGCCAACTGATGCGGGTGATGAGCCGCGAGATCCGCGACGACCAACAGATGATGCTGCTGCTGTCGAAGAAGACCGCCGACGAGCGCATCGCCACCTTTCTGGTCAACCTGTCGGCTCGGCATACCGCCCGCGGCTACTCGTCCGTGCAGTTTCGCCTGAGCATGTCGCGCAACGAGATCGGCAACTTTCTTGGCCTGGCGGTGGAAACCGTGTCGCGGGTGTTCACCCGTTTCCAGCAGAACGGCCTGCTCGAAGCGCAAGGCAAGGAAGTGCGTATCCTCGATGCGCAGCAGCTGTGCGCGGTGGCCGGTGGCACCCTAGGGTCTGTGTGAAAAGTCTTGAGATGAAAGTCAGGCAAGGCGAAAACAGCCGAGGAAGCGGCGTTTACGGGTTGTAAATGAGCATTCCGAGGCTGTTTTCAACGCAGCATCACCGAGTATCAAGGCTTTTCACACAGAGCCTAGTCAAATGACCGCAGCCGGCGGGGCAGTACTGGCCAGCGGTGAAGGTTATACTGCGCCATCCCTGCCCTTCCAGAGCTAAGACCGATGGTTTTCGACGAACACAGCTTCAAGTCCCTGATCCGCCCCGTACCGGATTTCCCCAAGCCCGGCGTGGTGTTTCGCGACATCACCCCGTTGTTTCAATCACCCAAGGCCCTGCGCCTGGTGATCGACAGTTTCGTGCACCGCTACATCGACGCTCAGTTCAGCCACATCGGCGCGATGGATGCGCGCGGTTTTCTGATCGGCTCCATCGTCGCCCATGAGCTGAACAAGCCGCTGATCCTGTTCCGCAAGCAAGGCAAGCTGCCGGCGGACGTGCTGTGCGAGGGTTATCAGACCGAATACGGCGAAGCGTTTCTGGAAGTGCACGCCGACAGCCTGTGCGAAGGAGACTCGCTGGTGCTGTTCGATGACCTGATCGCCACCGGCGGCACACTGATCGCGGCGGCCAATCTGGTTCGGCGGATGGGCGCGGAGGTGTTCGAGGCAGCGGCCATCATCGACCTGCCCGAACTGCAAGGCTCGCAGCGTCTTCAGGATGCTGGGGTCGGCACCTTCTGCCTGACCCGCTTCGCCCTCGACGAGCGCTAGGCGCTCTGCGCAGCCACGCTGCGACGTCCCACCACACGTAATTCGATGCAGTCCCCTGCGGGATGTTGCGGTCCAACGCCACTGCATCCACTCAAAACGGGAGACAACATGACTCATTCTGCATTGGTGGTAGGCACCAGCGGCATCGTTGGCAGCGCGACTTCGCGGCTGCTGCTCGATCAGGGTTGGCAGGTCGCCGGCTTGGCGCGCAAGCCAGCCGTGGCCGAGGGTGTCACCCCGGTCCAGGCTGACCTTATGGACCCGGCGTCGCTGGCCACGGCGCTGGCCGAGCTCAAGCCCACCCACGTCTTTTTGACCACCTGGGCCCGCCAGGACACCGAAGCGGAGAACATCCGCGTCAACGCCGCCATGGTGCGCAATGTGCTCGACGCCTTACGCGCGGCTGGAAGCGTCAAGCACGTGGCCCTGGTTACCGGTCTCAAGCACTACCTGGGCCCGTTCGAAAACTACGGCAAGGGCAGCCTGCCGCAGACCCCGTTTCGTGAGGAGCAGGGTCGCCTGGACGTCGAGAACTTCTATTACGCCCAAGAAGATGAAGTGTTCGCCGCCGCCGAGCGCGATGGTTTCACCTGGAGTGTGCATCGCCCCCACACCATTACCGGTGTGGCTGTTGGCAACGCCATGAACATGGCAACCACCTTGGCGGTGTATGCCTCCATCTGCAAAGCCACCGGCCGCCCGTTCGTGTTCCCCGGCTCGCGCGTGCAGTGGGATAGCCTGACCGACATGACCGACGCCCGTCTGCTGGCCAAGCAGTTGCTCTGGGCCAGTACGACTCCCGCGGCGGCCAATCAGGCTTTCAACGTGACCAACGGTGACGTGTTCCGCTGGAGTTGGATGTGGCAGCAGATCGCCGACTGGTTCGGTGTCGAGGCAGCGCCCTATCCGCAGCAGGTCACGCCTCTGGCAGAGCAAATGACCGACGACGCCGACGTATGGCAACAGTTGGCCCAGAAACATGGCCTGCGCGAAGCGGATATCGATCGGCTGGTTTCACCTTGGCACACCGATGCCGATCTGGGCCGTCCGATCGAGGTGGTCACTGATGTGTCCAAGAGCCGTCGACTGGGCTTCACGGAGTTTCAGGCCAGCGATCAGGCATTCTTCGACGTGTTCGAGAAGCTGCGCAGCGAACGCCTGATTCCTTGAACCCTGTAGCATCGGCGCGAGCCGCGTCGTGTAGCAGCGGCGCGAGCCGCGTCGGCGACAGCAGGGCATGCGCAGATAGTGCAGCATGAAAAAGCCCCCCGCAGCCTGGCTGCGGGGGGCTTTTTTTGCCTCTGATCCATACAGCGATCAGAGCGCGGTGCCTTACGCCTTGCCCGAGCCCAGATCGGCCCCGGTGACTGGGTCCGCATCCGGATCCGACTCGGTGCGCAGTTTCATGGCTTCCAGTACATCCGCATCGTCTGCAGACAAGGTTACCGACGCGCTGCCATCACCGCCGTCGACCGCAGGCTCGGGTGATTCGACGAACTCCCACTCTTCACCCTGATTCCACGGCCCCCGTACATTCGGCTCACCCGACATATTGAAATACTTGTTGGTGAATTCCGGCATGCCCGGCAACTTGCCCTGGGGGAAGTTGGGCTGAATGGAGTGCAAGGCTTTCTCGAACGACAATTGATGCGCTATTTCACGCGTCATCAAAAAGCCCAGCGCTTCTTTCACGCCTGGATCATCGGTCACATTCATCAACCGCTCGTAGACAATCTTCGCCCGCGACTCGGCGGCGATATTGGAGCGCATATCGGCAGTGGGTTCACCAATGGTATCGATATACGCTGCCGTCCACGGCACACCGGCCGAGTTGACCAAGGGCGCACCGGCACCATAAAGCAGACTGGTGATATGGGAGTCGTTGCCGGCACCATTGATGGCACGGTACAACTCGCCCTCTTCCTGCACGCCTTCGGCCAATTGACCTTTGGCGCCCTTGTTGAGCATGACGATGATCGAACCGACGATTTCCAGGTGGCTCAACTCTTCGGTGGCGATGGACATCAGCAGATCCTTGCGGCCCGGATCATCCTCGGCCAGGGCCTGGGTGAAATAGCGTGCCGCGGCAGCCAGTTCGCCCTGTGCGCCACCGAATTGTTCCAGCAACAGGTTAGCCAGTCCGGGATTGGGTGCGGCAACGCGCACGGTGTATTGCAAACGCTTGTTGTGCAAGAACATTGTCAAATCCTCAGGCTATCTAATTATGCGAGCAAGTCATGGAGCGGCACACGGAAACTCTCGACAAACGAGAGCCACTGAAACAACGCCGTCCTAAGTAGGAAGATAGTTCGTCGAGTTAATGCCATTTATATTAGGCAGCCGGACGAAAGGTTATTTATAAAAGAATGACTGCTGGCACATTAGCATGGGTTTATCGTTTCAATAATTGCGCAATGATAGTTATTCAGCCAGGCACAAACGTATTTAACGAACTCTTTAAATCAGGCATTCATCCACCGGCGTGAACTATCGAGAAGTATCAAACGTCATCCGCTTGAGTGTCGCGGTAAACCTGTGCTCGGCAAGCTGTGCTTTGTGCCCTGTGCTCATTCCAATGATGGGAGAAAAGCAATGGATACGACGCAACGACCTGCCAGCGACGAGGCTGACGCCAACACGTCCCCAGGCAGAGAGCACCTGCAGGTTCTGGCCGACGAAGCTGGCGCTGCATTGAGCGACGCCAAGCAGCAGGGCGCCGAACAGTACGAACACCTGCGCGACCTGGCCACCGATCAAATCGATTCCTTGGTGGACAGCGCGCAATCGGCTGCTTCTGCGCTGGAGGGCAAGGACACCCTGGGTTTGTCGCAATACCTAGGTCAACTGGCATCAGGGCTTGGCACCTTCGCCGACCAGGTTCGCGACAAGAGCGCCGAAGAACTTCTGCACAAGGGCGCGCAGTTGGCACGGGACAATCCGGCCGTGTTCCTGGCCGGCAGCGTGGCGATAGGCTTCGCGCTGTCGCGGTTCCTGCGCGCCAGCGCCAGCGCGCCGTCCACGCCAGGTTCGAGCTCGCCTGCGCCTTCCGACCTACCGCAATACCAGACCTCCGTGTCGCCATTGTCGGCCGATCCTGCCGCGGCCAGCGTCCCGGAACCGGCCACCCAGGCCGCCGTCAGTCCGCCGCTGGGCGGGACCACCCTGTACTCGACGCCTACGCCGCCACGGGAGGCTCTGTGATGAACAACGATCCGTTCGATACACCCCAGGAACGTATGGACTCGGTCCGTCAGGACGATGCCTCCATCGGCGGCCTGCTGCGCCAGTTGACGCGCGAGGTGCCGGAGCTGTTCACCAAGGAGCTGGCACTGGCCAAGGCCGAAATGCAGCAGAGCCTGACCACGCTCAAGGCGGGCATTGCCGCCGTGGCAGGCGGTGCGATCGTGCTATTGGCCGGTTTCATCATCCTGCTGATGGCGGCCGTGTATGGCCTGGGTACCGTGATGCAGCTGTGGCTCGCCGCGCTGATCGTAGGCGGTATCACCGTGATCGCCGGTTTCATCATGTTGCAGTCGGGCAAGAAGCAATTCGAACCGTCGCACTTCACGCCGGACCGGACCCTGCACGCCATGCAACAGGACAAGGAAGCATTGAAGAGGAAAGTCTCATGAGCAGCTCATTGAATAGCGATCTGGACAAAAGCCCGGAAGATCTGGAACGCGAGATCGACGCCAAGCGTGCCAGCATCAGCAATCTGGTCGATTCCCTGGAAAGCCGGTTCACGCCGGGCCAGTTGTTCGACCAGGCCCTGTCGTACACCAAGGGCAACGGCGGTGAGTTCTTCCAGAACCTGGGCACGACCTTGAAGAACAATCCGGTGCCTACGGTGCTCACCGGGGTCGGTCTGGCTTGGCTGGCGATGAACCAGAACAAGCCGTTCCAGCCCGGTTCGGCGTCGAGTGGATCGGGGTTGGGCGGCATGGTCAGTCAGGTGGCGGATCAGGTCAGTCAGGCGTTCTCGGGTGCTGGTGATCGCCAGCATGGCGCGGCCGATACGGCGCGTGACCACGGACAGAGCCTGCGCTCCAAGGCGGGTGATCTGTCCGACCGGGCCACTGATTCTCTGGACGCTACGGCAAGCCAACTCACCGACAAGGCTCATGACGTCGGTCAACGCGTGCAGGAGCAGGCCAGCGAGGTGAAAGGTCAGTTCGAGCAACTGCTCAAAGAGCAACCGTTGGTGCTTGCGGCCATCGGGATTGCTCTGGGAGCGGCGTTGGGCGCGGCATTGCCATCGACGCGCAAGGAAGATGAGTTGATGGGACAGACGCGAGATGATTTGGCCGATACGCTCAAGTCCAAGGGCCAGGAAGCCTATGCGGTGGCCAAGGACACGGTGAAGCAGGCGACCGACAAGGCACCCGAACCGTCCGCCGCACCGTCCCCGGTCACGCCCGCCATGGCGAGCGAGGGTACGGACCTGTCCTCAGGGCTGGGCATGAAGCCCTGAACCCGGCACAACACCAGGCAAACCCGGCCGCGCTGCCTGTAGCAGCGGCGCGAGCCGCGTCGGCGGTGGATACGGTCTGACTGTAGGACCCCGTCGTGGCCGGACGCGGCCTGCAGTGCCTGTAGCAGCGGCGCGAGCCGCGTCGGCGGTATATGCGGTGTGACTGTCGGACCGCGTCGTGGCCGGACGCGGCTTGCGCCGCTGCTACAGGGCTAGGATTTGCCGAAGAGCTTTTTGCCAAGGGTGACAACAGCCAGGACCACGGCGCCGGTAAGGATACCGGTCAACGCGTCCACCAAGGTGCTGGCCACCGTACCCATCACGCCGCCACCGGCCAACGCCACCGCTGCCTCGCTGATGTGATGCACGAACGGCAGGCCGTGGGCAATGATGCCGCCACCCACCAGAAACATGGCGATGGTGCCCAGAATCGATAACACCTTCATCAACACCGGCGCCAGCCACAGCAGACCATTGCCCAACGCCTGGCTGGCCGATCCGGTTTTCTGCTTGAGGTACAGCCCCACATCGTCCAGCTTGACGATGCCGGCCACCAGCCCATAGACACCGACGGTAATCAGCACCGCCGTGATCACCAGCACGCCGACCTGGTCCAGAAAGGGTCGCGTTGACACCACCCCCAAGGCCAGCACGATGATTTCCGCCGAGAGGATGAAATCGGTACGCACCGCGCCTTTGATCTTGTCCTTCTCGAACGCGACCATATCGACCTTGGCATCGGCCATGGCAGCTTTGCGCTGCTCAAGGTCAGCAGCCGAGTCCTTGTGCAGGAACTTGTGCACCACCTTTTCGAAACCTTCGAAACACAGATAGGCACCGCCTATCATCAACAGCGGCGTGATCAGCCACGGCGCGAACGCGCTGATCAACAGCGCCGCCGGCACCAGGATCGCCTTGTTCAGCAAGGAACCCTTCGCCACTGCCCAGACCACCGGCAGTTCGCGATCCGCCTTGACCCCGGTGACCTGTTGGGCGTTGAGCGCCAAGTCGTCGCCAAGCACCCCAGCGGTTTTCTTCGCGGCCAGGGAAACGTCGTCGAGCAGGGTCGCGATATCGTCGAGAAGCGTCAGCAAATTGCCTGCGGCCACGGGGAGCATCCTTATGGGTGAGTTAGGTGGCTGACGCATGGGACACCGGCTTAGTTCCCCGGCGGGCCGTTGTTGAGCGCTCGGCAAGGCCGGTGCTACCATCGCAGACCCTCCGGCGCGGCCGGATGCCACTGCGCAGAAACAAGGATCTTTGCCCACCATGAGCAGTATTCGCGAGCGCAACAAGGCCCTCATCCTGCGTGCGGCGAGCGAAGAATTCGCCGACAAGGGTTTCGCCGCCGCCAAGACCCAAGACATCGCCAGCAAGGCCGGCGTGCCCAAGCCCAACGTCTACTACTACTTCAAGTCCAAGGAAAACCTCTACCGCGAGGTGCTGGAAAGCATCATCACGCCAATCCTGCAGGCCTCCACGCCGTTCGACACGGCCGGCGAGCCGCAAGCGGTGCTGCGCGCCTATATCCGCTCCAAGATCCACATCTCCCGCGCCCTGCCCTTCGCCTCGAAAGTATTCGCCAGCGAAATCATGCACGGCGCGCCGCACCTGAGCGCCGATCAGGTCGAACAGCTCAACGCCCAGGCATTGCACAACATCCAGTGTCTGCAGACCTGGATCGATCGTGGGCAGATTGCTCCGGTGGACCCTCATCATCTGATGTTCAGCATCTGGGCCGCGACGCAGACCTACGCCGACTTCGACTGGCAGATCGCCTCGATCACCGGCAAGGCCAAGCTGGACGACAGCGATTACGAAGCAGCCATCGACACCATCACGCGGCTGGTGCTCAAGGGCTGCGCCCCGGAATAGCGCCACCTCGCCAGACCCGCTGACGAGGTCGGCGCACAGCCTTGCACCGACGCGGCAAAGCTCCTACGCTGTGCGCCTTCTTGGGAACCCCTTTGCCATGACCACTCTGCGTGATCGCCTGTACGTCGTCGTCTTCCAGAGCGACACCCCTGCCGGACGCCGCTTCGACAAGACCTTGTTGCTGATCATCCTCGCCAGCCTGCTGGTAGTGATCATCGACAGCGTCGAGACGGTGCACAGCCAATACGCCGACCTGTTTGCCTGGATCGAATGGGGCTTCACGTTCATCTTCGCCGTGGAGTACCTGCTGCGCCTGTACTGCTCGCCCAAGCCCCTGCGCTATGCGTTCAGCTTCTACGGCCTGATCGACCTGCTGGCGATCGTTCCCGGCATCCTGGCCATCTACTACAGCGACGCCCAGTACCTGATGATCGTGCGCGTGGTGCGCATGCTGCGGATCTTCCGCGTGCTCAAGCTCAGCCCTTACCTGAAGCAGGCCAACTACCTGCTGGCGGCTCTGCGTGGCAGCAAGCAGAAGATCATCGTGTTTCTGGTGAGCGTCACCACTCTGGTCACGGTGTTCGGCACCTTGATGTACGTGGTCGAGGGCCCGCAGAACGGTTTCGCCAACATCCCCACGGGCATCTACTGGGCCATCGTCACGCTGACCACGGTAGGTTACGGCGATATCGTGCCGACCACGCCGATCGGTCAAGTGCTCTCGGCGATGGTCATGATCACCGGTTATTCGATCATCGCCGTGCCCACCGGCATCTTCACCGCCGAACTGGCCAACGCCATGCGCAGCGAAGGCCTGCAGCACGAGTGCGGGGTGTGCCACAAAAGCAGCCACGAACAGACAGCCTCGTTCTGCTCCCAGTGTGGCAATGCGCTGTTCAAGAAAGCGGTATAAGCACCGCCCTTTTTGATCTAATCGCCCCCATAACGCCTGGCCACGGGGCGCAGGCATAATGCCGCCTATTTCCAAGAACGCTCGAAGAGGGAACTGCAGTGAAAAAATTGATCGGTGCCTCGCTGTTGGCGGCAGGTTTGAGCCTGACCGGCCTGGCCCAGGCCGCGCCCAGCCTGCTCAACGTCTCGTATGACGTGATGCGCGACTTCTACAAGGACTACAACAGTGCGTTCCAGAAGCACTGGCAAGCCGAACACAACGAAGCCATCACCGTGCAGATGTCCTTCGGTGGTTCGAGCAAGCAGGCGCGTTCGGTGATCGACGGCCTGCCGGCAGACGTCATCACCATGAACATGGCCACCGACATCAATGCCCTGGCTGACAATGGCAAGCTGGTGCCCGACGACTGGGTCACGCGCCTGCCGAACAACAGCGCACCGTTCACCTCGGCGACCGTGTTCATCGTGCGCAAGGGCAACCCAAAAGCGCTGAAGGACTGGCCTGACCTGCTCAAGGATGGCGTGCAGGTTATTGTCCCCAACCCCAAGACCTCCGGCAACGGCCGCTACACCTACCTGTCGGCCTGGGGCTATGTGCTCAAGAATGGTGGCGATGAAAACAAGGCCCGCGACTTCGTCGGCAAGCTGTTCAAGCAGGCACCGGTCCTGGACACCGGTGGACGCGGCGCGACCACCACGTTCATGACCAACCAGATCGGCGATGTGCTGATCACCTTCGAAAACGAAGCCGAAATGATCGCCCGCGAGTTCGGCCGCGATCAGTTCGAGGTCGTCTACCCCAGCGTTTCAGCCGAGGCCGAGCCCCCCGTCAGTGTGGTCGACAGGGTCGTCGACAAAAAGGGCACGCGTGCCGCGGCCGACGAATACCTGAAGTACCTGTGGTCGCCGGAAGGCCAGGAAATCGCGGCCAACAACTACCTGCGCCCACGTGATCCTGCAGTGCTGGCCAAGTACACTGATCGCTTCCCGAAAGTCGAATTCCTCTCGGTGGAGAAAACCTTCGGCGACTGGCGCAGCGTGCAGAAGACCCACTTCAATGACGGTGGCGTGTTCGACCAGATCTACACCGGCCAGTAAACGATCGCTCAACCGCTGGACAGCGTTGCAGGCTTGGGGTAAAACCTCGCCTGTAACGCCCTGCCTTTCGCTTCTCCCCCCTTCTCTTTCCTACGTCCAACGTTCGGCGGTAGCCTGCCCGATGGTTTTTCATCGCGCGCGCTCCAGCGTTGGCGCGAGTTCGATCATCATGACCACATCATCGGATGCCGCACTGAAATACCGCCCGGAAATCGACGGCCTGCGCTCGCTAGCCGTGCTGCCGGTGATCCTGTTCCATGCCGGCTTCAGCCTGTTTTCCGGCGGATTCGTGGGGGTCGACGTGTTCTTCGTGATCTCCGGATATCTGATCACCTCGATCATCCTGGCGGAAATGACCAAAGGCGACTTCTCCCTGCTGCGCTTCTACGAGCGTCGGGCCCGACGGATTCTGCCGGCGCTGTTCGTGATGTTGCTTGTCTGTCTGCCCATGGCGTGGATGTGGCTGGACCCGCCGGACCTCAAGGCGTTCAGCAAGAGCCTGGCGGCGGTGCCGCTGTTCTCGTCGAACCTGCTGTTCTGGCGCGAAAGCGGCTATTTCGACGCTGCCGCCGAGATGAAACCTCTGCTGCATACCTGGACATTGGCGGTTGAGGAGCAGTACTACCTACTCTTCCCATTGCTGCTGATGGCTGGGTGGCGCCTGGGTCGGCGCACCGTGGTGGCGATACTGGCCGTGCTCGCCTTGGCCAGTCTGGCTTTGGCCGAGCATGGCGCCCGCCAGGAATCCGTGGCCGCGTTCTACCTGCTGCACGCACGCGCGTGGGAGCTGCTGGTGGGCTCTTTCATCGCCTTCTACCTCGCCAGGCGACCACGCTCGACCGCTTCGTCCTGGCACGCGCAGGCTGGCAGTCTGCTAGGCGTGGCCATGATCGGTTATGGCGTGCTTGCCTTTGATCACGCCACGGCGTTTCCCGGTTTCAATGCTTTACTGCCCACCGTTGGGGCAGGATTGGTGATCCTCTTCGCCCATCCGGGTAACCCTGTCGGAAGGGTATTGGCGAGCCGCCCGTTGGTAGGCATCGGACTGATCAGCTACAGCGCCTATCTATGGCATCAACCGCTGTTCGCTTTTGCCCGCAACAACAGCCTGGTGGCGCCCACTCCAACGACCATGTTGGGCTTGAGCGGGCTGTCGCTGGTACTGGCATGGCTGAGCTGGCGCTTCGTCGAACGCGCCTTTCGCGACCGACGCCACGTGCCTGCTGCGCGCCTGTGGCGTTACAGTGCCAGCGCTTCGTTACTGTTCGTGGCGTTAGGCATCACCGGCTTCGTGAACAATGGCTTCAGCCAGCGTTTCGACGTCGATCCCGGCATCATGACCGCCTTCGAAGACCCACATATCCGCGATGCCTGCGACACGAACTATGACGGCAAGGGCTGGGGCATGGACTTCTGCCTGTTCGGTGCCGATCGCCAGCGGCAGGCTGCGGATGTGGCGGTGTTCGGCGACAGCCATGCCGAAGCCCTGTTGCCGGCGTTCGATGCCGCAGGCAAGCGGTACGACCGGCGCATCGCTCACATTGGCATGGGTGGCTGCCCGCCGTTGCTGGGCGTCGACGTGGCGGTGGGCAACTATGCGCCAGGGGCGTGCCCGGCATTGGCCCAGCGCGAGTACGACTATGTGAAGGCCCATGGCATCAAGACGGTGGTGCTGGTTTCACGCTGGACGCTGTACACCGATGGCGATTACGACCAGAACCGCATGAGCGGCTATTTCCTGGTGGATCAAGCCAGCCAGGCGCGCACCCGCGAGGCCTCGCGCGCGGTATTCGAAAAAGCCCTGGAACGGACCATCGATGCCTACCGAGCGTTGGGCGCACAGGTCTACGTGGTGACTCAGGCGCCGCAACAGCAGACCAGTCCGAAGCAGCTCTACTATCGTCTGGCGCGCGACAAGGGGGACGATGCCGAACACACGCAACGGCTGCTCGACCGGCTGTCCGTGCCCTACGCGAAACACCTGCATTTCCAGCACTACACACGCGCATTGTTCGCCGCCGACAGCGCGCGCGAACGCATTCGCCTGGTCAACCTCGATGAAGCGCTGTGCAGCCCACAAACGTGCCTGATCGGTGACAGTGGGTCGTGGTACAAGGACCACGACCACTTGAGTGCCCGCGGGGTCGAGCGGGTGGCGAGCCTGGTGGGTCAGATCATGCAGAACTGACTCGCGCCTGCCGTGCTTCAGGGATGTTTGCGTCCCAAGCCAGCCGGCACGCCGGTGGTGTCAGTGGCTTCCCATGGGCCTTTGGGACTGGTGGCCCAGCTCCAGCCGTCGTTCCAGCGGTAGTAGGTGCGCTGGCGATAGTAGGTGTCGGGCTGATCTTCAAGCACATACACGCCCAGACTCGGGTCCCAGTGGCTGGCACCGCCCGGAGGCGGGGCGAAGCTGGCCGAGGTCCGCGGCATCGGCTTGGGCGCGGGTGGCGTGGGCGTCGCAGGTGGGGCTGGAGTGGGCGCGGTGCTCGGTCCTGTCGGTGGCAGGGTCTGCACCGGTGGCTGCGGCGCAGGTTCGGACGGGCGCTGCACGGCGCAGGCGCTCATGCCCAGGGCCAGGCCGATCACGGCCATTCGAGCTAAACGGTTCATGGCATCTCTCTACAGGTCAGGGCTGTCGATCATCAATTGCTGCACGGCGGCGCTGTCGCTGGCGATCGGCGCACCTCGCGCCAGCCATTCGCCCTGCGTGGGCTGGCCGGCCCTGGATATCCGGGCGATGAGTTGGACTTCGGGAAAGTTCGACAGTTTCAGCTGCGGCATCATCGCATCGCTGTCCGCCAGTTCGACCTGGGCCGGCAGGTCGGCGACCGTCAGGCGCTTGACCGCCAGTGGCATGGGCGGCCCGGACACCGCACGGGCAAACACGAACACGCTGTCGCCGGGCTGCACCTTGGCCGCCACACCGGGTGCCAAGGCTACCTGCACTTTCAATACGGCGCGTGCCGGAGCAGGCTCGGCGACAGGCAACTTGCCAGCGGCGGCCAGTTGGCCACGGGCACGTTCGATTCCGCCCTGCAATGCCGTGCGCGCGGGGTCTTTGTCCGGGAGGGTGGCCTGCAGGCGCTCCCAGTAAGCGATGGCCTTGTCGAAATCGCGCCCTTCGAACGCGACGATGCCGAGCAAGCCCAAACTGGTGGCTTCCTTCGGATCACCCAGCAGGGCTTCGTCAGTGAGTGCCTGGATCTGCTCGGACCATTTCTTGCCTGCAGCGAAATACAGCGCCTGCGCCCACTGCCCCAGCACCTCTGGCTGACGACCGCTGAGTTTTGCTGCGCGCTCGAACAATTCCGCCGCCTGCGCCGGCCGGTTCTGCGCCATGTAGGTCCGACCCAGGATGTACACCCCCTCCACAGCCTCCGGCTGCATCTGCACCGCCTGTTCCAGGCGCGCCGTCATCTGCGCCATGGACGTGGGCGGTACGGCGAACTCGCGGCTCAACTCGACCTGGTCGCTGGCGCCATAGTGCAGGTACAACACGAGCCCCAGCACCGGCACCAGAACCGCAGCCGCCAGCGGTATCGAGCGGCCCAGACGGGTGTCAGCGAGCACCTCCCCGCCCTCGGTATCGGCCAGCAACTCGCGGGCGGCCTCGGCCTGGCCGCTTTCCAATTGCGCGGCCGTCAAGACGCCTGCAGCCTGTTGCGTATTCAGTTCGGCCAGGCGCTCTTGATACAGCGCCACGTTGAGGGCGGTGCGGTCCTGCTCGGGCTGGGTGCGACGGGCACGCAGCAACGGCACCAGCAAAAAACCCAGGGCGAGCAGCAGCAACAGGCCGGCAGCGAGCCAGAAATCGATCATGGGCGGTCATCATCCAACGGTTTTTGGGCGAGCAACGCGGCCAAACGGGCGCGTTCAGCGGGGTCGAGATCACGCGGGCTGGTAGCGGGTTGCCTGCGCCGACTTCGCAAGGTCACCGCGATCACGCCCACGCCGACCACCAGCAAAACCGCCGGGCCGAACCAGAGCAGCCCGGTACGCGCGGTCAGCGCTGGCTTGTAACGGACGAACTCACCGTAGCGATCAACCATGAACTCGATGATTTGCCCGTCATCCTTGCCCTCGGTCAACAGCCGATGGATCTCACGGCGCAGGTCACCGGCGATAGGTGCATTGGAATCGGCGATGTCCTGGTTCTGGCACTTGGGGCAACGCAGTTGCTGGGTCAATTGGTGAAAGCGCTCGCGCATCTGGTCATTGGCGAACTGATAGGTATCGATGGCAGCCCGTGCCACGCCGGACAGGCTCAACAGCAGTATCGACAGCAGCAGCCAGCGCTTCATGGCCGGGCCTCGTCGAGCAGCGCCTGGTACAACGGCGCCAGTTGCTCGCGCCAAACGGTCTGGTCGATGACCCCGACCCACTTGTGGCGAATCACGCCCCTGGCGTCGATAAGGAACGTCTCCGGTGCGCCGTACACGCCCAGGTTCAAGCCCAGACTGCCGTCCTTGTCGTTGATGTCCAGCGTGTAGGGGTTGTGATAATCGGCCAGCCAGCGCCGTGCTGCCACGTTGTCATCCTTGTAGTTGATGCCGTAGATCAGCACGCCCTGCTCGGCCAGCGTGTTCAGCACGGGGTGTTCGACGCGGCAGGCCACGCACCAGGTTCCCCAGACATTGACCAGGGCCGGCTTGCCCAGCAGATCGACTCGAGTCAGCGTTCGTTGACCCTGGGTGTCAGGCAGGCTGAACTCGGGAAACGGCTTGCCGATCAGGGCCGACGGCAACTGCGCGGGGTCAAGATAGAGCCCGCGGTAAAGCAGCACGGCCAGCACCAGGAATGCGCCCAGCGGCACCGCCAACAGCCAACGTTTCATGCCACGGCCCCTTTGCCCAATACGTCACGCACACGCGCCTTGACCTTGATGCGATAGCGCCGGTCCAGTGCAGCAAGGAAGCCACCCAGACCGGTCATCAGCCCACCCAGCCAGATCCAGCGCACGAACGGCTTGACGCGGATCCGCACCGCCCACGCGCCGTTTTCCAGGGGTTCACCCAGCGCGACATAGAGATCGCGGGTGAAGCCGGCATCGATGCCAGCCTCGGTCATCACCGATTGCTGCACGCTGTACAAGCGTTTTTCCGGATGCAGCAGGCTCACTTGCACGCCATTGCGCAGGACTTGAACACTGCCCCGCTGGGCGCTGAAGTTCGGCCCCCGGTGAGGCTCGGCGCCCTGGAAGATGAACTGATAGCCACCCAGATCGACCGCATCGCCCGGCGCCATGCGCAGATCGCGTTGGGCACTGTTGTGGCTCGACAACACCACGCCCAGGGCACAAACGGCAATGCCCAGGTGAGCCAGCTGCATGCCCCAGTAGCTGCGCGGCAAGCCGGCAATGCCGCGGGGCAGGCCCTTGTGACGGGTCTTGTCGTGCAAGTCGCGCACCCCGGCCAGCACCACCCAGGCCGCCAGGGCGAACGTGCTCAGCACCGGCCAGGCGAAATCCCCCAGGCACCAGGCGGCCAGCGGCGCCAGCACGGCGCTGCCGAGCAGCACCGGCACCAGCATGCCACGCAGCCAGGCGGTCGGCGTGTGTTTCCAGCGCACCAGCACGCCAACGGCCATGGCCAGCATCAGCAACGCCATCAGGGGCACGAACAGCGCATTGAAATAGGGTGGACCGACCGACAGCTTGGCGCCGGTCAGGGCATCCAGCGCCAGCGGGTACAGGGTGCCCAGCAGAATCATCGAAGCGGCCACCACCAGGATCAGGTTGTTGCCCAGCAGCAGGGTCTCCCGCGACCACAGGCCGAAGCCCACGTGGCTCTTGACCACCGGCGCGCGCAGCGCGAACAGCGTCAATGAACCGCCCACCACGAACAGCAGGAAGATCAGAATGAACACGCCACGGGTCGGATCCGAGGCGAACGCGTGCACCGAGGTCAGCACGCCGGAGCGCACCAGGAATGTGCCCAGCAGGCTCAGGGAAAACGCAGCAATGGCCAACAGCACCGTCCAGCTCTTGAACACGCCGCGCTTCTCGGTGACCGCCAGGGAGTGGATCAGCGCAGTGCCGATCAGCCAAGGCATGAACGAGGCATTTTCCACCGGGTCCCAGAACCACCAGCCGCCCCAGCCCAGTTCGTAGTACGCCCACCACGAACCCAAGGTGATGCCAATGCCCAGAAAGCTCCAGGCCACCATGGTCCAGGGGCGCGACCAACGGGCCCAGGCAGCGTCCAGCTTGCCGCCCAGCAGCGCGGCGATGGCGAAGGCGAAGGCGACCGAAAAACCCACGTAGCCCATGTACAGCATCGGCGGATGGACGATCAGACCGATGTCCTGCAGCAACGGGTTGAGGTCGCGACCGTTGGCCGGAATCTGCGGTAGCACGCGGGTGAAGGGGTTGGACGTGAGGATCAGGAACAACAGGAAGCCAACGCTGATCATGCCCATCACTGCCAGCACCCGCGCCAGCATGACCTGGGGCAACTGCCGCGAGCGGATCGACACGGCAAAGGTCCAGCCGCCCAGGATCAGCGCCCACAGCAGCAAGGAGCCTTCGTGGGCACCCCATACGGCGCTGAACTTGTAATACCAGGGCAATGCGCTGTTGGAGTTCTCGGCCACGTAGCGCACGGAAAAATCGTCGCTTAGAAAGCTCGCGGCCAGGCAGGCGAATGCCAATACCAGGAAGGTGAACTGGCCCCAGGCAGCCGGCCGTGCCAGGCTCATCCACAGTCGATCACCGCGCCATGCGCCCACCAAGGGCACGCTGGCCTGAACCAGGGCCAGACACAGCGCCAGGATCATCGCCAAGTGGCCCAACTCGGGCACCAGCAGAGCACCGATCATTGTGAAGCTCCCATTCGGCCGGAATCCTTCAAGGCCTTGGTGACCTCCGGCGGCATGTATTTTTCATCGTGCTTGGCCAGTACCTCATCCGCCTCTACGACGCCGTCGGCGTTCAAGGTGCCCAGAGCGACGATGCCCTGCCCTTCGCGAAACAGATCGGGAAGGATCCCACGGTAGGTGATCGTGACGCTGTGCTGAAAATCGGTGACCACGAAGCGCACATCCAGCGAGTCGCCGGAGCGTTGCAGCGAGCCCTTTTCGACCATGCCACCGGCGCGAATGCGCGTGCCCGTCGGCGCCTCGCCATTGGCGATCTGCGTTGGCGTGTAGAACAGGTTGATGTTCTGCTGCAATGCGCCAAGGGCCAGTCCGACGGCCAGGGCGACGCCGGCCACCAGGGCGAGGATCAGCGTCAGGCGTTTGCGCCGTTGCGGTTTCACGGTCGGCCCTCCCGGCGCAGGCGTCGCGCCTCTTGTTGCAGATAGCGTCGCCGGGCCAGCAGCGGCCCGACCACGTTGACGATCAGTACCAGCAGGCACAGGCCATAGGCCGACCAGACATAGACGCCATGGCGGCCCATGCTCAGAAACTCGGCGAACGAAGTGAAGCTCATGGGCCGACCCTCGGTTTCAGCTCACCGGCCAGGTATTCCTGAACCCAGCGGCTGCGAGCCTCGCGCCGGAGCACTTCCAGGCGCATGCGCAGCAGCAGTACCGCACCGAAGAAACAATAGAAACCCAGGACCGTGAGCAACAGCGGCAGCCACATCTGCGCGGGCATCGCCGGTTTTTCGGTCAGGCTGAAGGTGGCGCCCTGGTGCAGGGTGTTCCACCACTGCACCGAGTACTTGATGATCGGAATGTTGATTACGCCGACGATGGCCAGCACTGCGCAGGCCTTGGCCGCGTTCTCGCGATTGCCGATGGCCTGGCCCAGGGCAATGAGCCCCAAGTACAGAAACAGCAGGATCAGCATGGACGTCAGGCGCGCATCCCACACCCACCAACTGCCCCAGGTCGGCTTGCCCCAGATGGCGCCGGTGGCCAGCGCCAGCACAGTCATCCAGGCGCCCACGGGGGCGGCGCATTGCAGTGCGACGTCGGCGATCTTCATCTTCCAGACCAACCCGACCACACCGGCCAGCGCCATCATCACGTAGCAGGACTGGGCAAGCATGGCCGCAGGAACGTGGATGTAGATGATGCGAAAGCTGTTGCCCTGCTGGTAATCCGGCGGAGCGAAGGCCAGGCCCCACACCACACCTGCACTGATGAGCAACGCCGCCGCCAGGCCCAGCCAGGGCAGCAAGCGCCCGCTCAGGGCATGGAACGCCTTGGGCGAGCCGAGCTTGTGAAACCACGTCCAGTTCATCACCTTGTTCTTCATGACCCCGTATTCAAAAGCGTGTGCCGGTCGCACACCCGGCCTCGTCCGTTCATTCGCCGACACTGATCTTGAGCCCGGCCGCGATCGCGAAGGGCGCCAGGGTCACGGCCAGTGCCGTCAGGCTGCCCAGCCACAACAGGTAGCCAGCGGTCGGCAGCTGCTGCAACGACGCCTGCAGCGCGCCAGTGCCCAGAATCAGCACCGGGATGTACAGCGGCAACGTCAGCAAGGCCAACAACAGACCACCGCGCTTGAGCCCGACGGTCAGCGCAGCCCCCACCGCGCCCAGCAAGCTGAGCACCGGCGTGCCGAGCAGCAACGAGGCCAGCAGCACCGGCAGGCATCGTTCAGGCAAGCCGAGCATCAGGGCCAGCAGCGGTGAAACCAGCACCAGCGCCAGCCCGGAGAACGCCCAGTGCACCAGCACCTTGGCCAGCACCAGCACTGGCAATGGGTGTTCGGACAGCACCCATTGCTCGAGCGAGCCGTCTTCCAGATCGCTGCGAAACAACCCGTCGAGCGATAGCAGCACCGCCAGCAACGCGGCCACCCACACCAGGCCTGGGGACAGACTTTGCAGCAGCTGCATCTGCGGTCCGACGGCCAGCGGGAACAGCGCAACCACGATGGCGAAAAACACCAGAGGATTGGCCAGCTCTGCGGGTCGCCGACACAGCAGTCGCGCCTCGCGCTTGAGCAACAGGACGAAGACACTCATGCCGCGTTCGCATCCAGTTCCAGTCGCCGGTAGCGATTCGGCGTCTGCCCCAGTACATGGTGTGTGGTCAGCACCACCATACCGCCTCGCTCGCAGTGATCGACCAGGTGCTGCTCCAGCTGCTCGACCGCCTGCGCATCGAGCGCGGTGAAGGGTTCGTCGAGAATCCATAACGGCGGGCCGGGCAGATACAGACGGGCCAACGCCACGCGGCGCTGCTGACCCGCCGAAAGGATACGGCACGGCACGTCTTCGAAGCCGCGCAGACCGATCGCCGCCAAGGCCGTCCAGATCTGCTCTCGACGGGCGGGCGTATGCAGCGCACAAAGCCAGGCGAGGTTTTCCTCTGGGCTAAGGGCATCCTTGATACCCGTCGCATGGCCGATCCACAGCAGCTGACCGCCACGCTCGCTGCGCTGCGCGTGCAGCGCCGGGCTGGCAAAGACGACCTGCCCATCGGCGGGCTGCATCAGCCCGGCCAGCACGCGCAGCAGACTGGTCTTGCCACAGCCGTTGGGTCCGCACACCTGGAGCATGTCACCCGCGGCCACCTGGAACTGCAGATGCTCGAACAGCAGGCGCCCATCGCGGTCGCAGGCAAGATCGGTGGCGTGCAGGTATGGGGTCAAGAATCCGCCTCATCGGGTTCGGTCGCAGGTTACGGCACCGTGCCGCACTCAAGTTTCGCAGGGCAAGGCCGCTATACTCCCATGGCGCTGTGTAGCAGAGCCGGCCGCCGTGGCCGCGCATTATACATGCGCAGTCTCTGCCCAAGGGCGTAACCGACACAGGTTTCATCATGCCAGACCTGATCAGCAACCTCGCCGCGCTTCCCACCGCCAGCGGTGCCGCGCGCGTCAGTGCGTCGAACACCGAGACCGTGAAGATCACCCAGCCCCTGGACAGCCTGCTGGCCCTGGGCGAGACGGTCGATGCCGAAGTGGTGTCGGTCAAGGCCGGCGCGCAGGACTTTCAGTTGCTGTTGCGCCTGAGTCTGGCCGGCGGCGGCGTGGCGACGATCACCGCCAGCAGCCTGCAGCCCGTGCCCCAAGGCACTGCATTGCTGGTCTCGCACCTGGCCGGTGGCGCGGCGTTGGTCACCACCCAGGAACGCGGCAATGGCGCACCGGTGACCCTGACACGTATCGACACCCAGGCCCTGCCGGTCGGTACGCTGTTGCAGGGCAAGGTCAGCAGCAGCCAGATGCTGCCGCAGATCGCCGGGCAACCGGCGGTGTACAAAGCGATGGTGACCTTGCTCAATACGGCCCAGGCCGGCAACATTCTGGCCATCGAGAGCCCCCAGCCACTGCGCCTGGGCAGTCTGCTCAGCGCCCAGGTGATGAGTGACCAGAGCCTGAATTTCGTGCCCTTGAGCGGGCGCATGGACCAGTTGGCCGTGGCCCAGCAACTGGGGGCCCAGCAAGCCCGGCAGGGTTCGCTCGACAGCCTGCTGAGCCTGGTGCAGAACCTGAGCCAGAACCCCGATATGGCGCCGCCGACCCGCGCCGGCCTGGAACGCCTGTTGGCCAGCCTGCCGGATGTGCAGCAGATGGCCGATCCGAAAACCGTCGCCCAGGCCGTGGTCGCCAGCGGCGCGTTTCTGGAAGCCAATCTGCTCAACGGACAACCGGCCCCCGATCTCAAGTCGGCGCTGCTGCGCCTGATGGCGCAGATCGCGCCGGGCGCGCTGCCCAATCCGGCGGCACAACCGGCGGTGGCGGCCAATGTCCTCGCTCAGGTCTTGCCGGGCCGGGTGCGCAATGCCCTGAATGCCTGGGGGCAGGTCAGCGAAAAGACCGTACCGGTGAGTTTCCCCCTGCCCGCCCGTACCGCGCAGAAAGGCGAAGGCGAAGACGACCTCGAACACCTGCTGCGCCTGGCCGGTGCAGCGGTGGCGCGGCTGCAGAGCCATCAGCTCGCCGGTCTGGAGCAAACCGGGCGCACCCCCGATGGGGCCACGCAGACCACCTGGCAACTGGAGATTCCCATGCGCCATCTGCACGACTTCATCCCGCTGCAGGTCAAGGTGCAACGCGAAGACCCGCCACCGGACCAGCACCCCCCTGACAAGAGCGAGTCCAGACCGGCCCAGGAAAAGATCTGGCGGCTGGACCTGGCCTTCGATCTGGACGCACTGGGCCCGCTCCAGGTGCAGGCGCAACTGGCCCACGGCAGCCTGTCCAGCCAACTGTGGGCACAGCGTCCGGCTACCGCCCTGCTGATCGAGAACCAACTGGACAATTTGCGCCAGCGCCTGCAAGCCACCGGCTTGAACGTGGCTGATCTGCAATGCCATCAAGGCAGCGCACCGCAAGGTGCACGGACGCGACTGGAGCAACGCTGGGTGGATGAGACCGCATGAGCGAACGAGCCCCGCGCCAAGCCATCGCCCTGCGCTACGACGGCCAGAAGGCCCCTACCCTGACCGCCAAGGGCGACGATGAGCTGGCCGAAGCGATCCTGGCGATGGCCCGCGACTATGAAGTGCCGGTGTACGAAAATGCCGAGCTGGTGAAGATGCTCGCACGCATGGAACTGGGCGACAGCATCCCCCACGAGTTGTATCTGACCATCGCAGAGATCATCGCCTTCGCCTGGCACCTGCAGGGCAAGACCCCTGCCGGGTTCGAGCTTGCGCCCGCGCCGAGCGAGCGCGACATCACCCCCAAGGCCCCGTAGCACCTGGGCCCTGGGGCTTTTCCAAGGCTTTGGATCAAGCCTGCGTCCGGCGTCTCCAAGGCCCTCCCGAGACCGGTTCCCCGGCCACACCGGCAGCCGCTGCCCTACATAGTTACCACGTCCCTTGGCTGCGCCAACCGAATCATGGCCTGGCACGACTTTCCGTGCCTACGGAGGAATACCGCCATGACTTCCCGATTCATCAGCGCGCAGGGGGTTCAAACCGTCCGCGACTCCCTCAAGGATTACCCCCGGCCCGACCGCGCCGCCGCCGACGCGGTGCGCGCGTGGGCCTTGAAGCAGGGCCTGAACCTGAACCCGGACAACGTCGATGCCGTTACCCTGCACTATCAAATCAAGGGGCAACGCTGCATCGCCCGTGTCGTGCAGAAGCTCACCCTGACTCAGGCACTGTTGTCCAACTGGCAGGGCGAGTCGGACAACAACCTGATCGGCGCTGCGCTGCACGAGGCCTGGGCGGGCCATCCACCGCCTTATCCGATCACCCTGGTCGACCACCTGGACGAACACAGCCTGTTCGACAACAGCGCCGAGTACCTGGTGTACAACGGCCCCTATCGGCAGGTCAGCCCGGCAAGCTATGACGCGGCGCACCATGTGCGGCTGGGCGCCGAGGCGTTTCAAAGCTTCATCTGGCACCTGGACTTCCACAAACCCTACAAGCAGATGCTCCAGGCCTACTGGAAAGACGGGCTGCAGGCGTACCGCGATGCAGCCAAGGTCAATTTCATCGCCGCCTGCAACATGCAGATCAGCGAAGCCAGCCTCTCCGATGCCGGCCGCGTCCTGGCCTGGCAGGTCGCCGGCCTGCTGCCGCGTCCACATGGCGTACACGTCGCCTGCCTGAACATCTACGGTTATGTCGCCACCAACCTGTTGTGCCTGAAGAGCAACGAGACGGGGCTGACCCTGCTTTACATCCCTGGCAACAGCGCGCCGTTCCACGAGTTCACCGACGAATCGTCGATGGCAAGCTGGGTGGCCGAGCAGTGCTGGCACCCACGTACCCGTCAAGCGCTGGAAGACCATTTTCCACCCGGTGACGAGGCCGATACGCTGGGCTTCAGCGGACTCAATACCGCGCTGACGGGGCTGGGCCTGTACCCCGGCTATCACCATTTCGATCCTGACAAGCATCCCGGTTTCGCCACCAGCGGCCTGTGGGTGCCGCACGACACGGTCAATTACCGGACCAGCAAATACAGCCCGCCCATCGAAGGCGACCTGTTCATGGCCATGGCTCGCCATCAGAAGAAGCGCAGCGAGCAGGATGCCGAGTTCATCATCAACACCGACAGCTCGGTGACCAAGGAAAAATGGCGCGGTTATTTCACCTCGGCAATCAATACCCTGGCACCGATTGCGATGGTGGTGCCGGAACTGGCGCCGATCTTTGCCCTGGGCGGCATCGTTCAACTGGGCCTGGGTCTGGATCGGGCGATCAACGGCAAAACCCTGGAGCAGCGCGCAGCAGGCGCGGACGATGCCATCTGGGGCCTGCTCAACGCGACGCCCCTGCTGCACGTGCAGATCCCGGAACGGCCGGCCATCTTCCGTTTCAAGCGACCCGAGTTCGTCATCCCGGCACGCATCAATGGTCAGATCGGCTACCCCTTGAGCCCGGTCCAGCCGCCACACCTTCCACCGATCGAACCGATTCTGGAGGAGGCCTTCAGCCTGCCCACCGCCGTGGCAGCCGTCGCCGAAGCGCCTCGAGACATCGCCGATGCAGTGATCAGAGTGCCAAGCTACAGTGGCAAAAAAGATGTTCTGGAATGCGAAATCGGTGGCTATGTGGCCGACGTCCATTACGACATCGAATATAACGCCTTCGTCCACAGCTCGGACCTCAACGAGATCGAACCACCCTACTACATCGCACCGCGGCCCGGTGAACGGTCACTGACGCGCCTGAAGGACGTCGACCGCCCGGTCACCGATGCCCAGCGCATGGAGACCCTGCAGGGCCTGGGGGTCGATTTGATATTGCCCATGAGTCTTGGCGAGTTGCGGCCGCCGGCGATGAAACCCATTCCCAAGCAGATCTCCTGCATCTGGGTGGGCGACAAGGTGATCAGTCAGCCGCTCCTGGAGAATGTAGGGCGCAATGCGGCCTTGTTGCGCGAAAGCGATTACGCGTATCGCATATACCTCTCCACGGCCTCGCCCGAGGTCTATGCGCGCAATGTCGAGTTACTGGCCCAGCACGCGCCGTCCATGCAGGTCCTGCCGCTTGAATCTCAGCCGCTCTATGCTGAGTTCAAACAAAGCCGCTACTACCGTCAATACAAGGCTGCCATCGACGGCAATGGCGGCGTGGGTACCAATTTCGCGTCGGCATCGGATGTGCTGCGTTATCGAGTGCTTTACAGCGAAGGCGGGCTGTACATGGACATGGATGACAGCATTCTGCGGCCTGGGCAGCGAACGCCGCTCGGGCAGCCCGCCGAGTCCATCGACGTGGTGCCCCTGCAGACCTCGAACAGAGGCTTGATTCTGTCCGTGCCGATGTCAAACGAAACCCTGGGCATGAACATCCAGTATGGCAACAGCATGATCGGCAGCCACGCAGGCAACCCGACCTTGAATGCGATATCGGACACCATGCTGGAGCGCTTCGAGGCACAACCGGATTTCTATGACAGCCGTCCGGATCCGCGCCAGGATCTGGAGGGTTTCCATCGCTATGCCATCGACTTGAACCATATCAGCGGCCCCGGCGCGCTAAACGACGCCATTACTCACCGGCTACTCGAGCTGGCGCAGTTTCGTGAAGTGTGGAATCTCTCGGCACTGCCGATAAGGGACAACACGGGCGTGCTCGACTGGTCCGGGTTCCGCGAAGCCTATCAGGCACTGACCCCGCTGAACCGGTTTTCCCAGGTCGGCAGCAATTTGAGCTGGGCGCACACCTGATTGATACCTTCCCTACATAATCACCGCGCTCGCGGTCTTCCATAACGCCACCCTCCAAGGCCTCTACAGCAGGCCTTGGAGCCTTTCATGCACGCCAACACTCCCGCTATCAACGCCCACTCCGTTGCCTTCGCACGCGCGCTCGCACCCGAACTGCCGCGGCCCGACCATTGCGCTGCCGCAGCCCTGACCCAGTGGGCCAAACGCTGCGGCATGATCCTGGATCCCGACCAGATCGACGTTGTCACGCTGCACTACCAGCAGCATCGGGGTATCTGGCGGGCCGTCGTGGTCCAGCACCTGTCCCTGACCCAGGCACTGATCGAAAACTGGCAAGGCGAATCGACCAACAACCTCTTCGGCGCCCTCCTGCATTCACCCTGGGCTGGACACCCACCGCCAACGCCACTGCTGATCACCGATAGACTGCACAGCCGCGCTGCACCGCAATACGGTCAGGATTACCAAGTGTTCAACGGCCTGTACCGACGTACCCATCCAATGCGGTACGACGCCGACAATCGCCTGAACCTGCCCGCCGAAAGCTTGCAGGCATTCATCTGGGAGCAGGACTTTCACACGCCCTACAAACAGACACTGGATGCTTTCTGGCGCGAACATTTCCAGGCCTATCGCAAGGCAGCTTTGCTGGGTTTCATGGCCGCGAGCAACCGTCAGGCCATGCAAGGCAGCCTGTCGGCTGCCGGCCAGCGGCTGACCTGGCAAGTGGCAGGCCTGGTACCCCCGCCACGCTGGTCGGATTACGGCCGAACGGCGCAGACTCGCTCGGTCATGCGCGTGGCGCCGCTGAACATCTATGGCTATCCGGCCACGGATATTCTGTGCATGAGCAATGCGCACACCGGCCTGACCGTGCTGTACATCCCCGGCAATAGCGCGCCGTTTCACGAGTTCGTCGACGAGCCCTGCATGAAGGTGTGGATCGCCGAGCAGTGCCGGGATGCCGCCAAACGTGAGGCCTTGCAGGCCCATTTCGCGCCACGCGATGTGGACGACGGCCTGAGCTTCAGCGGTTTGGCCACGGCTCTGCGCGGACTGGGGCACTACCCTGACGCTGATCGCCTGCCTGACAGCCACGCCGGTTTCGCCACCAGCGGCGTCTGGCATCCGCAGTCCACCATCAACTACAAGCCCGACAAACACAGTCCTGCGATTACCGGCGATGTCTTCATCGCGCTGACCAAGCGTCAGCAGAAGCGCTGCTATCAGGACGCCGACTTCATCATCACCCGTGATCGCGACGTGGAAAAAGCACAGTGGCGGCACTACTTGAGTTCGGCCATCAACACACTGGCGCCGCTGGCCTGCATCGTGCCGGAACTCGCGCCGCTGTTCGCGGTGGGAGGGTTCGCGCAGTTCGGGCTGGCGCTGGACGCCACGATACAGGCCAAAACCCTGGAGCAGCGCGTGGAGGGCGCCGAAGGCCAGGTCTATGGTCTGCTCAATGCCTTGCCGCTGTTGCACATGGCGACGCTCAAGGCGTCGATCTTTCGCTTCGAAGATCCCGCCATGGTGCCGGCCTACGAGCCGCAGGATTTCGTGCCGCCACGCAAAATCAACGGTCAGATCGGCTACCCCTTGAGCCCCACCGCACCGCCGCGCCTGCCGGTCTTGTCGGCAGACGAGCTGAAAGCGTTCTTTTCATTACCCTCCCATGTCGAGCCGCTGCCCGGAGGCGACCCTCGAATCGGCGAAGCGGTCATCCGCCTGCCCAAATACGACGGGGGCTACGACGTTCTGGAAAGCCAGGTGGATGGCTACCTCACCTCACTGGCCTGGGATGTGGAAACCAACACCTTCGTACCGCGTTCGGGCTTGAACGACGTGGAGCTACGTCATCTTCAGGCGCCAGCACAGGGTCGCCAGATGGTGGACGTGGCGGCGCCAGCCACTGCCAGCCTGAAGCAGCGAGAAGATACCCTGCTGGCCCTCGGTGTGGACCTGAAACTGCCCATCAATCTCAGGGATCTGAAACCTGAAGGAGGCACGCCGATTCCGAAGAAGATTTCCTGCGTATGGGTAGGCAACAAGCTTATCGGACCTGAAATCCTGGAAAACCTGGGTAACAACGCGGCCATCGTCAAAAACTCTGCCTATGACTACCAGCTGTACCTGACCCAGACAGACCCGCAGGTCTACGCGCAGAATGTCGAACGACTGGCCCGCCATGCCCCGGGCCTGAAGATCCTCGCGCTGGAACAGCAGCCGTTCTATACCCAGTTCGCCGACAGCCAATACTTCGCCCAATACCAGGCCGCACTCGATGGCAACGGCGGCGTGGCCACCAACTATGCGTCGGCCTGCGACGTGTTGCGTTATCGCCTGCTGCAGGCCGAAGGCGGCGTGTACATGGATGTGGATGACAACCTGCTGCGGCCGGGCCAGCGGGCCGAATACGAAGGCGTTGCTTTCGGTGCGCCCGCCGTACATCTCGACGAAGCACGGTTGTTGGCGACACCCGAAAGCCTGGTGCTGTCCACGCCCGTGTCCAATGAACTGATGGGCATGCGCCATGAATTCAACAACAGCTTCATCGGCAGCCATGCCGGCAATCCGACGCTGGATGCAATCAGTGACGAGATCCACGCACGGTACCAAGCCAACCAGGATTTCTATCACAGCCGCCCGGACCGGGAGGCCGACCCGCAGGCCTTTGCCCAACACGCTCGACGGCTGAGCTACATGACCGGCCCCCGGGTGTTGAACGACATCATCCAGACACGCCTACCGTACCTGAAGGTGTTGGCGCAGCTGCGCAACTTTGCCGTATGCCCCACTGTGAATGGGCATCTGATCGCGGAAAAATCCGCCATCGGCGAGGCGTTCAGGCAGTGCCTGCCGTTGGAGTCCATCGGGATGGTACGCGGCAGCCTGAGCTGGGCCTCTACCTGATAGAAGCGCTGCGAGCACACCGCGATTGCACTGGGCTGGGGGATGGCCGGGACCGAATCAACCGCGGTGCAGCTTGCTCATGAGTTCGGCCTCGGCCTGGGTCAGGCCGCAAGCCTGGGTCAGCTCATCCACCGAGGCGCCCATGGCCACCAACTTGCCAGCTTGGGCAAACGACAAGCTGCCCGGGTCGCGTTGCTCGAGTTGCGCCAGCTTCTCGGGCAGCGGTCCGACCACCGCGCGCAGTTCGTGCAGCGCTTCGCCCAGACGCACGTTGAGGTTCTGGTAGTCATCCAGGCGCTTGGTCAGCTCGCGCAGCCGCTGATCACGCAGCGCGTCGCCGGCCGCCTGCTCGGCGGCCAACAGGCGCTGGCTTTTCTGATAGGACAGAAACAATGACACCGTTCCGACCCACAGCACTGCCAGCAGGACTACCGCGACCTCGAAGATCACTCAGATATTCTCCAGCTCGGACCACTCTTCTTCGGACATCATCTTGTCCAGCTCTACCAGAATCAGCAACTCGCCGTTCTTGTTGCACACGCCCTGGATGAACTTGGCCGACTCGTCGTTACCGACGTTGGGCGCGGTCTCGACTTCGGACTGGCGCAGGTAGACGACCTCGGCGACGCTGTCGACCAGAATCCCCACGACTTGCTTGTCGGCCTCGATGATGACGATGCGCGTATTGTCGCTCACATCGCTGGACTGCAAACCGAACCGCTGGCGCGTATCGATCACGGTGACCACGTTGCCACGCAGGTTGATGATGCCCAGCACGTAGCTGGGTGCACCGGGCACCGGCGCGATTTCGGTGTAGCGCAACACCTCCTGCACCTGCATCACATTGATGCCGTAGGTTTCATTGTCCAGACGGAAGGTGACCCATTGCAGAATCGGATCTTCGGAACCTTGGGCAGACGACTTCTTCATGCTACTAACCCCTCAAATGCCTTGACGGCGGCGTGTTCATTCAATGCTTTGTGACCGTGTTGGTGCTGCGGGTGGCAGGCTTGCCCGGCGCCGAGTCGACCGCGCGTAGATGCCGCGCACCGCCACTGGCGATCAGTTCCGCCAGCTCGGCGACGTCCAGCAGCGCGCACATATGTTCGATGACCGTTCCTGCCAGCCATGGGCGCTGGCCACGCTGGCCGCGCCACTTGATCTCGCTGGGGTCCAGGCGCAGCGAGCGACTGACCTGATGCACGGCCAGGCCCCACTCGTAGCCCTGCACCGAAATGACGTACTGCAAGCCTTCGCGAAAGTCATCGCGGTAGCGATCAGGCATGACCCAGCGCGCGGTGTCGAGCACCTTCAGGTTGCCGCTGTTGCTGGGCAGGATGCCGAGAAACCAGTCAGGCTGGCCGAACAACGGCGTCAGGGTCTGACCGGCCAATGCGTAGATCGAGCCCAGGCACACCAGCGGTACCGCCAGGGTCAACCCGGCCACGTCGAACAGCAGGCACTCGAACGGCTCGGCCGCCCAAGTGGGGCGGCCATCGACCGCTGCCAGCAACGGCCGTGTGGTGGCAGTCGGCAGATGGACGTCGGCCACGGGCGAGACGCGTTCGGGCTCGGCGGTGGACAACGGATCGGCGACCGGCATGGGTATTGGCGCTGACTGCAATGGCACTGGTTCTGGTTCCGGTACCGGTTCGACGGCTGGAGCTGGCGTCGACTGCAGACTGAGGGCGTCGCGCGCCTGCTCCTCGAGCACGGCTGCCTGGAATTCGTCGAGACGGTCCAGGCTGGGTTCCGGTTCGAGTGCTTCGGTGGCTTCGTGCAACAGGCTGTCCAGATAGGACTGCAAGGCCACCTGCGGCCGCTGGGCAATATCGACGGGACGGTTCATCAGGCTACCTGCGCGACAAGTTGTTGAGCCAGCAAGTGCTTGAGCAAGGCACGGTAGGCGACCACGCCGCGGCTCTTGCCGTCGAAGCGCGAGGGTGTCTGTCCGGCCCGGCTGGCATCGCGCAGACGGGTGTCGACCGGGATGTAGCCCGGCCACAGATGTTGCGGGTAATCGTCGCGCAGGGTGCGCAGGGTGCTCAGCGATGCCTGGGTACGACGGTCGAACAGAGTCGGGATGATGCTGTACGGCAACGCCTGGCGCCGCGAACGGTTGATCATGGTCAAGGTGCTGACCATGCGTTCCAGGCCCTTGACTGCCAGATGCTCGGTCTGTACCGGAATCACCAACTGCTGGCTGGCCGCCAAGGCGTTGACCATGAGCACACCCAGCAACGGTGGGCTGTCGATCACGGCGTAGTCGAAATCCTGCCACAGTTGCGCCAGCGTCTTGGCGATCACCAGGCCAAGCCCGCTCTGCCCTGGCTGTTGCCGCTCCAGCGTGGCCAGTGCAGTACTCGACGGCAGCAGCGATACGTTGGTTTCACTGGTCGGCAGCAGCAACTGGTGAGCGAGGCCTGCGGGCACCGCGCCCTTGTGCAGGAACAGATCGAAACAGCTGTGCGCCAGCTCGTCCGGATTGTGCCCGAAATAACTGGTCATCGAGCCGTGTGGATCGAGATCGACCACGACCACGCGCTTGCCTGCCTCGGCCAGCAAACCCGCCAAGGCGATCGAGGTCGTGGTCTTGCCGACCCCGCCTTTTTGATTGGCTACTGCCCAGACTCTCATGATGGTGGTTTCCCCTCGGTCAACAGCCACCGAGACAGTGATGCTTCATTTATGGGCCGGGCGGCGGACTTTTGACAGAGCCAGCCGCCGACGGCGCGTTTAGCGGCGTCAGTGCAGTTTGTGTGCCAGCACGACGCAACGCCGCATCCGGCTGCGCATTGGCACTGCCGGAACTGGTGATGCTGCGACGTACGTCCAGGTTGCGTGAAATGACCAGCACCACCCGACGGTTGCGCCCTCGCCCATCGGCGGTGGCATTGTCGGCCACCGGCTGGAACTCGCCATAGCCCACCGCAGCCATGCGCCGTGGGTCGATCCCCTCCAAGGCCATCATGCGCACGATACTCGCCGCCCGTGCGGTCGACAGCTCCCAGTTGGTCGGGTACTGCGCCGTGCTGATGGGCTGATTGTCGGTGAATCCCTCGACATGCACCGGGTTGTCGAAAGGCTTGAGAATGGTCGCGACCTTGTCGATGATCGAAAACGCCATGTCGCTGGGCATCGCATCGCCGCTGCCGAACAGCAGGCTGGACTTGAGCTCGATCTCGATCCACAGCTCGTTGCCCCGGACCGTCAATTGATCCGAGGCGATCAGGTCACCGAACGCCTGACGCACATCGTTTGCGATGGTCTGCAGCGGATCGGCCGCCTCGCCCATGGCCGCCTCCGACTGTTCGCTGTCGGTCACCAACGGCTGCGCCGGACGGGTCGTCAAGGGTCGCTCCTCGCCGATCGGAATCGGCCGGAGGCTGCGGTCCGGGTCATTGAAGACCCCGACCAGCGCTTGCGAGAGCACCTTGTACTTGCCTTCGTTGATCGACGAGATCGAATACATCACCACGAAGAACGCAAACAGCAAGGTAATGAAATCGGCGTAGGACACCAGCCAACGCTCATGATTCTCCGGCTCTTCAACGCGACGACGACGGGCCATGGCTTGCTCTCCTAGTCGAGGTAGCCTTGCAGCTTCATTTCGATGGAGCGCGGGTTCTCGCCCTCGGCGATGGATAGCAGCCCTTCGAGCAGCATTTCCCGATAGGCCGCCTGACGCTGGGCCAATGCCTTGAGCTTGTGAGCCACCGGCAACAGCAGCAGGTTGGCGCTGGCCACGCCATAAATGGTCGCCACGAACGCCACGGCAATACCATTGCCCAGCTGGCTGGGATCGGCCAGGTTGCCCATGACGTGGATCAGCCCCATGACGGCGCCGATGATGCCAATGGTAGGCGCATAGCCACCCATGCTTTCGAACACTTTGGCCGCTTGCAGATCGCGGGTTTCGCGGTTGTACAGATCGACTTCGAGAATGCTGCGGATGGTTGCCGGTTCGGCGCCATCGACCAGCAGCTGCAAGCCCTTGCGGGCATAGTCGTCGGGCTCGGCTTCGGCGCTGGCTTCGAGGCCCAGCAAGCCTTCCTTGCGCGAGACCAGGCTCCAGTTCACGACGCGATCGATACCGCCGGCCATGTCGATCCGGGGCTGAACGAGGATCCAGCGGACATTGTGCAAGGCCCGCTTGAACGCGCTCAGGGGCGACTGGATCAGCGCCGCAGCCAAGGTTCCCCCAGCCACGATCAGCGCCGCCGGACCGTTGAGCAGAGCCGACAGATGGCCGCCTTCGAGAAAGTTACCACCAATGATGGCGACGAACGCGAGGATGATCCCGATCAGGCTCAAGACATCCATCAGCCGCACGCCTCGACCAGGTGCCGACCGATGTCGTCGAGGCTGTAGACGGCGTCGGCCAGGCCGGCCTTGACGATGGCCATGGGCATGCCATAGATGACGCAACTGGCTTCGTCCTGGGCCCAGATCTGACTGCCGCCCTGCTTGAGCAGACGCGCGCCCTCTCGCCCGTCGGCGCCCATGCCGGTGAGTACCACCGCCAACACCTTGTCGCCGTAGGACTTGGCTGCCGAGCCGAAGGTGATGTCCACGCACGGTTTGTAGTTCAGCCGCTCGTCACCCGGCAGGATCTTCACCGCGCCACGGCCGTCGATCATCATCTGCTTGCCGCCGGGCGCCAGCAAGGCCAGCCCGGGACGCAACACGTCACCGTCTTCGGCTTCCTTGACGGTAATCCGGCACAGTTTGTCCAGCCGCTCGGCGAAGGCGCGGGTGAACGCGGCCGGCATGTGCTGGACCAGCACGATGGGCGTTGGAAAATGCGCAGGCAGTTGGGTGAGCACACGCTGCAGGGCCACTGGCCCGCCGGTGGAAGTACCGATCGCCACCAGCTTGTAGGGCTTGCGCCGCGGCGTCGCGCTGCTGGCCGTCGGCGCCGGGGCACGTGCAGGTGTAGCTGGCGCGGCCGTAGCAGGCGATGGTGACCGGCTTGGCGCTGGCCGCGAAGACGCCACTGCGGTGCTGGCACCTGGCGTGACCGCAGGCGCGGCCGTCGCAGCGGGCGCCGTGAAGTGCGCGCCCAGACGGCGGTTGCTGCGCGAGAGCGTATGGACCTTCTCGCAGAGCATTTGCTTGACCTTCTCGGGGTTGCGAGAAATGTCTTCGAAGTTCTTCGGCAGGTAATCCACTGCCCCCGCGTCGAGGGCGTCGAGGGTCACCCGCGCGCCTTCGTGGGTCAGTGAGGAAAACATCAACACCGCAGTGGGACAACGTTGCATGATGTGACGCACGGCGGTGATGCCGTCCATCATCGGCATCTCGTAGTCCATGGTGATCACATCAGGCTTGAGCGCCTGGGCCTGATCGATCGCTTCGCGGCCATTGGTGGCGGTCCCGACCACCTGAATGGTGGGGTCCGACGAGAGAATTTCCGAGACGCGACGGCGGAAGAAACCAGAATCATCCACCACCAGGACCTTGACTGCCATAAACACTCCACTACGATCAGATACGCCGCGCGGCGTAGCGCTTGAGCATGCTCGGTACATCGAGGATCAAGGCTATTCGGCCGTCCCCGGTGATGGTCGCGCCGGACATGCCCGGCGTGCCCTGGAGCATCTTGCCCAATGGCTTGATCACCACTTCTTCCTGGCCGACCAATTGGTCCACCACGAAGCCGATGCGCTGGGTGCCCACCGACAGGATGACCACATGCCCCTCGCCTTGCTCCTCGTGAGCCGCAGACTTCACCAGCCAGCGCTTGAGGTAAAACAACGGTAGCGCCTTGTCGCGCACGATGACCACTTCCTGGCCGTCGACGACGTTGGTGCGCGAGAGATCCAGGTGGAAGATCTCGTTGACGTTGACCAGCGGGAAAGCAAACGCCTGGTTGCCCAGCATCACCATCAGGGTTGGCATGATGGCCAGGGTCAACGGCACCTTGATGACGATCCTGGAACCCTGGTCCTTGGCCGAGAAGATGTTGATCGAGCCATTGAGCTGGCTGATCTTGGTCTTAACCACGTCCATGCCCACGCCGCGGCCCGACACGTCGGAGATTTCCGTCTTGGTGGAGAAACCCGGGGCGAAGATGAGGTTGTAGCAGTCCGATTCGCTCAGTCGGTCGGCTGCGTCACGGTCCATCAGGCCCTTTTCCACGGCCTTGGCGCGCAGAACGGCAGGGTCCATGCCCTTGCCGTCGTCGCTGATCGACAACAGGATGTGGTCACCCTCCTGCTCTGCCGACAATACCACCCGACCGCCGCGCGCCTTGCCACTGCGCTCACGCTCTTCGGGCGTTTCGATGCCGTGATCGACGGCGTTGCGCACCAAGTGCACCAGCGGGTCGGCCAGTGCCTCGACCAGGTTCTTGTCGAGGTCGGTTTCTTCACCGACCAGCTCCAGGTTGATTTCCTTCTTCAACTGCCGGGCCAGATCGCGGACCAGGCGCGGGAAGCGCCCGAAGACTTTCTTGATCGGCTGCATCCGCGTCTTCATGACGGCGGTTTGCAGGTCGGCCGTCACCACGTCGAGGTTGGACACCGCCTTGGACATGGCCTCGTCGCTGCTGTTGGCACCCAGGCGGACCAAGCGGTTACGCACCAGCACCAGTTCGCCGACCATGTTCATGATTTCGTCGAGGCGCGCGGTATCGACGCGCACGGTCGTCTCGGCTTCGGTGGCGACCGGTTTCTCGGCCACCGGCGCACGTGCCGGAGCGGCCTCGGCCTTGCGCGGGGCCGCAACCGGCGCCGCTACGGCAGAAGTCGGCTGAGCGTCGGGCAGGCTGGCAACATCGCTGAACTTGCCCTTGCCGTGCAGCTGGTCGAGCAATGACTCGAATTCGTCGTCGGTGATGTTATCGCTTACCGGAGCCGGGGCTTGCACCTGCGCAGGCGGTTGCGGCTTGACCGCATCGGCCGTGAACGCACCCTTGCCATGCAACTGGTCGAGCAGCGCCTCGAACTCGTCGTCGGTGATCTCGTCACCCGGCGCCGCTGCGGTGGTCGATGGTGTCACTGCTTCGGAGGCCGGCGCACCAGAGGGTCCTGAGGTAGCAGGTGCTGCGGTGGGGGGCGCCAGCGCGTCGACGGCGAACTGACCTTTTCCATGCAATTGATCGAGCAGCGACTCGAATTCGTCATCGGTGATTTCGTCGCTGATCGGACCATCGGGCACGCCCGCGGTCGGCGTGGCAGACTGCGCCTTGGCCGCACCCAAAGAATCAAGCAATTGTTCGAACTCGTCATCGGTGATGTCGTCGCTCGGCGCCGAGGCCGGTGCAGCCACCGGTGCCGCCACGGGCGGTGCAACCGCCACTGCGGGTGCTGCGACGGCCACTGCCGGCTCGGCCAGACGCGCGAGAGCATCGAGCAGCTGCGCACTGGCCGGCGTGACCGGGGCGCGCTCGCGCACTTCGGCGAACATGCCATTGACTGCGTCCAGGGCCTCGAGCACAACGTCCATGAGCTCGGAATCAACCCGGCGCTCACCCTTGCGCAAGATGTCGAAGACGTTTTCGGCGATATGGCAGCACTCCACCAGCTCGTTGAGCTGGAGGAAGCCGGCGCCGCCTTTTACAGTGTGAAAACCGCGAAAAATTGCGTTGAGCAAGTCGGCATCATCGGGACGGCTTTCCAGCTCGACCAGTTGTTCGGACAGTTGCTCGAGAATTTCGCCGGCCTCTACCAGGAAATCCTGAAGGATTTCTTCGTCGGCGCCGAAGCTCATGTGGATGCTCCCTGGAATACGTGATTAACGGTCAACACAGTCAGACGCAGGCGGTGGCCTAGAAGCCCAGACTGGACAGCAGATCGTCGACATCGTCCTGACCGGATACGACGTCTTCACGTTTATCGGCATGAATCTGCGGACCTTCACCCTTGGCAGGATGTTTTTCTTGATCTTTTTCGGCACGAAGCTTTTCGTGGTCGTGCTGGATGCCGGCGAAGCGGTCCACCTGGCTGGCCATCAGGACCAGTTTGAGCAGGTTGCTTTCCACTTCGGTGACCAACGCGGTGACGCGCTTGATGACCTGGCCGGTGAGGTCCTGGTAATCCTGTGCCAGCACGATGTCGTTGAGGTGGCTGGCCACTTCACGATTGCCCTGCTCGCTGCGGGTCAGGAATCCGTCCACCCGGCGGGCCAGTTCGCGGAACTCGTCGGCGGCCACTTCGCGGCGCATGAAGCGCTGCCAGTCGGCGCTCAAGGCGCTGGCCTCGGTGCTCAGGGTATTGAGCACTGGCGTGCTCTGCTCGACCAGGTCCATCGTCCGGTTGGCCGCGCTCTCGGTCAGGCGCACCACGTACGACAGGCGTTCGGTCGCGTCGGTGATCTGCGACACCTCTTCAGCCTGGGGGATGGTCGGATCGATCTGGAAACTGACGATGGCGCTGTGCAGCTCGCGGGTCAGCTTGCCGACTTCCTGATACAAGCCGCGATCGCGGGTCTGGTTCAGTTCGTGAATCAATTGCACCGCTTCACCGAATCGGCCTTTTTCAAGGCTGTCGACCAGCTCGACGGCGTGTTTCTTCAGGGTCGACTCGAAGTCCCCCAACGTGCTTTGTTTGTGGTCCATTGCGCCCCCATTGCAGACTTCAGCTATTGACGCGCTCGAAAATCTTTTCGATTTTTTCTTTCAGCACTTGCGCAGTGAAAGGCTTGACCACATACCCGTTGACCCCGGCCTGGGCGGCTTCGATGATCTGCTCGCGCTTGGCCTCGGCAGTCACCATGAGCACCGGCAGGTGCTTGAGGCGGTCGTCGGCGCGCACCTGGCGCAGCAGATCGATGCCCGACATGCCCGGCATGTTCCAGTCGGTGACGAGGAAATCGAAGTTGCCGCTGTGCAACATCGGCAAGGCGGTGTTGCCGTCATCGGCCTCGGCGGTGTTGGTGAAGCCCAGGTCACGCAGCAGATTCTTGATGATGCGCCGCATCGTCGAAAAATCGTCGACAATGAGGATTTTCATGTTCTTGTCCAATTAGACCTCCAGCAGTCTTGAACACGCCCAGCCCCTGGGCGTGCATAACAATCGAATTCGCCTGAGCCACTTGTCGCTGCAGATCGTCTACACGCGCTACGCCTGCAGGCCTCTTCGCGGGCAGAGCCCGCTCCCACAGTCTCGACCTTTGTGGGAGCGGGCTCTGCCCGCGAAAAAGCCCGCACCGATTTCGCCGTTCCCTCAGCGTGCCCGCCACTCTCCCAAGCGCCCGCGCAGTCGCGCTGCGCACTGGCTGTGCAACTGGCTGACGCGCGATTCGCTGACGCCCAGCACCTCGCCGATTTCCTTGAGGTTCAGCTCTTCGTCGTAATACAGCGACAGCACCAGTTTCTCGCGCTCGGGCAGGTTGGCGATGGCCTCGGCCAGCGCGCCCTGGAAGCGCTCGTCCTCCAGATCCCGCGAGGGCTCCAGCGAACCGCTGGCGCCGTCTTCGTGCAGCCCCTCGTGTTCGCCGTCCTGCAGCAGGTCGTCGAAACTGAACAGGCGGCTGCCCAAGGTATCGTTCAGGATCCCGTAGTAATCATCCAGACTCAGATTGAGTTCGGCCGCAATCTCGTGATCTTTAGCGTCGCGACCGGTTTTTGACTCGATTCGGCGAATGGCATCACTGACCATACGGGTATTGCGGTGCACCGAACGCGGTGCCCAGTCACCCTTGCGCACCTCGTCGAGCATCGCACCGCGGATACGGATACCGGCATAGGTCTCGAAACTGGCCCCTTTGCTCGAATCGTACTTTGTCGAGACTTCCAGCAGACCGATCATGCCGGCCTGGATCAGGTCTTCCACCTGCACGCTGGCCGGCAGTCGCGCCAGCAGGTGATAGGCGATGCGCTTGACCAGCGGCGCATACTGCTCGATCAGCTGATGCTGCTGCGAGTCGCGCGACGCCTTGCTGTACATACGGTATCCGCTGGCGCTCATGATACGGGCCCTGCACTGGTTTGCTGCACCAGGCGTTCGACGAAGAACTCCAGGTGGCCGCGGGGATTGGCCGGCAACGGCCAGGTGTCTACCTTCTGCGCGATGGCCTTGAAGGCCAGCGAGCATTTGGAGCGGGGAAACGCCTCGTAGACAGCGCGCTGCTTCTGCACGGCCTTGCGCACGGACTCATCGTACGGCACGGCGCCGACGTACTGCAGGGCCACGTCGAGGAAACGGTCGGTCACCTTGGTCAGCTTGGCGAACAGGTTGCGGCCTTCCTGAGGGCTCTGTGCCATGTTGGCCAGAACGCGGAAGCGGTTCATGCCGTAGTCGCGGTTGAGCAGCTTGATCAAGGCGTAGGCATCGGTGATCGAGGTCGGCTCGTCGCACACCACCAGCAGCACTTCCTGGGCCGCGCGCACGAAACTCACCACGGAGTCGCCGATGCCGGCAGCGGTGTCGATGATCAGTACGTCAAGGTTGTCGCCCACGTCGCTGAAAGCCTGGATCAGGCCTGCATGCTGGGCCGGGGTCAGGTGCACCATGCTCTGGGTACCGGACGCGGCCGGCACCACGCGAATGCCGCCGGGCCCCTGCAACATCACGTCGCGCAACTCGCAGCGACCTTCGATCACATCGGCCAGTGTGCGCTTGGGGGTCAGGCCCAGCAGCACGTCGACGTTGGCCAGGCCAAGGTCGGCGTCCAGCAACATGACCCGACGGCCGAGTTCGGCCAATGCCAGGGACAAGTTCACTGACACATTTGTCTTGCCGACGCCGCCTTTGCCGCCGGTCACCGCGATCACCTGTACGGGATGCATGCTGCCCATGTTCGTTCTTTACCTTGTCTAGACCGAGGCCACACCAGTGGCTGCCAGTTCGATTGCTCGAGTATTTCCTGGCAACCCTACGATGCAGGAAGATTGTGCTTGCCTAACGTTCTTCACCTCAGCCAACTCGCTTGTCGGGGCTGTGGTAGAGACCCGCGAACATATCGGCCATGGCCTCTTCGCTGGGCTCTTCTTGCATCTGCACGCTCACCGCACGGCTGACCAACTGATGCCGGCGCGGCAGATGCAAGTCGTCGGGAATGCGCGGCCCATCGGTAAGATAGGCAATCGGCAGTTCCTGACTGATGGCCAGGCTCAGCACTTCGCCGAGACAGGCCGTTTCATCGAGTTTGGTCAGGATGCACCCGGCCAGACCGCAACGTTTGTAGCTATGGTAGGCCGCGGTCAGCACCTGCTTCTGGCTGGTGGTCGCCAGGACCAGGTAGTTGCGGGCGTTGATCCCGCGTCCGGCCAGGCTTTCGAGCTGCATGCGCAGGGCCGGATCGCTGGCCTGCAGGCCGGCGGTGTCGATCAATACCACGCGCTTGCGCAGCAGCGGCTCCAGGGCCTGTACCAATGACTGGCCCGGATCCACCTGAGTCACCGAAACGTTAAGAATGCGACCCAGGGTCTTGAGCTGTTCCTGAGCACCGATGCGAAAACTGTCCATGCTCACCAGCGCCACGCTCTGCGAGCCGTACTTGAGCACATAACGCGCCGCCAGCTTGGCCAGGGTGGTGGTCTTGCCCATCCCCGCCGGGCCGACCATGGCGATCACGCCACCTTCTTCGAGCGGTTCGACGTCCGGCGTGCGAATCATACGCGCCAAGTGCGCCAACAGCATCCGCCAGGCCTGCCGTGGCTCGTGAATTTCACTGGTCAGGCTGAGCAGTTCGCGAGCGATCGGGCCAGACAGGCCGATGCGCTGCAAGCGCCGCCAGAGATTGGCCTGGGCCGGCTTGCTGCCCTGCAGCTGCGTCCAGGCCAGGGAGCCCAACTGCACTTCGAGCAACTGGCGCAGACCGTTGAGTTCCGAACGCATGGAATCGAACACGCGCTGGTCGACGGCAGGCTGAGGCGGCGGTGCGGGCTGGGCACGCGCTGGCTCTTCGCGACGCGGCTCCACCAGCGGCTCGGCGGCGGTCAACGGCAGACCGGCGACCAGTTGACGATTGGTGGTGGCGTCGGTCTCGCCACGGGTGCTCAGTTCGGCCTGGGCAGAAACGATACGCGACTGGGTCTTGCGCAGCTCTTCTTCCAATTCCAGGTTGGGCACACGCGGGGCCAGGGCCGACAGCTTGTAGTCCAGCGCAGCGGTCAGCTCGACGCCGCCGGCAATGCGACGGTTGCCGATGATGGCAGCGTCGGCACCCAGCTCATCGCGGACCAATTTCATGGCCTGACGCATGTCGGCGGCGAAAAATCGCTTCACTTGCATAACCCACTACCTCAGCCGTTGGGCCCTACTGTCGCTACGATGGTGACTTGCTTGTTATCAGGGATTTCCTGATAGGCCAGTACGTGAAGGTTGGGGATCGCCAGGCGACCGAAGCGTGACAGCATCGCGCGGACCGGACCGGCCACCAGCAGTATCACCGGTTGGCCCTGCATCTCCTGCCGCTGCGCCGCATCGATCAGGGATCGTTGCAGCTTTTCCGCCATGCTCGGTTCCAGCAAAACGCCTTCTTCCTGACCCTGACCAGCCTTCTGCAGACTATTGAGCAATATCTGTTCCAACCTTGGTTCCAAGGTGATAACTGGCAGCTCCGGCTCAACGCCTACAATGCTTTGCACGATTGCACGGGACAAACCGACCCGTACGGCCTGGACCAGCGCGGCGGTATCTTGACTCCGGTGACCGTTGTTGGCGATCGCTTCGGCGATGCTGCGGATGTCGCGCACAGGCACCTGTTCGGCCAACAGTGCCTGCAACACCTTGAGCAGCGAGGACAGCGAAAGGATTCCCGGCACCAGCTCTTCAGCCAGCTTGGGCGAGCCTTTTGCCAGAACTTGCAGCAATTGTTGCACTTCTTCGTGACCGATCAGCTCGTGGGCGTGCTTCTGCAGAATCTGATTCAGATGCGTGGCCACTACGGTACTGGCATCTACCACGGTGTAGCCCAGGGACTGCGCCTGGCTGCGCAGGTTGACGTCGATCCATACCGCATCCAGGCCGAACGCCGGATCCTTGGCGGTGATGCCGTTGAGCGAGCCGAACACTTGACCCGGGTTGATCGCCAGTTCGCGATCCGGGTAGATCTCGGCTTCGGCCAGGATCACGCCCATCAGCGTCAAACGATAGGCGCTGGGGGCCAGGTCGAGGTTGTCGCGGATATGAACCGTCGGCATCAGGAAACCGAGGTCCTGGGACAGCTTCTTGCGTACACCCTTGATCCGCGCCAGCAGCTGGCCACCCTGGTTGCGGTCCACCAGCGGAATCAGGCGATAGCCGACTTCCAGGCCGATCATGTCGATGGGCGTCACGTCGTCCCAGCCCAGTTCCTTGGTTTCCTGGGTGCGCGTCGGCGATGGCAGCAGCTCCTGCTGACGCTGCACTTCGGCCAGGGCCTGGACCTTGACGTCGTTCTGCTTCTTCCACAACAGGTAGGCGGCGCCACCGGCGATGGCACCCAGGGTGATGAAGGCCAGGTGCGGCATGCCAGGCACCATGCCCATGATCGCCATCAGCGCGCCGGAAACGGCCAGCGCCTTGGGCGAGGCGAACATCTGCCGCTGGATCTGCTTGCCCATTTCCTCGGAGCCCGAGGCACGGGTGACCATGATCGCGGCTGCGGTGGAGAGCAGCAGCGAGGGCAACTGCGCCACCAGGCCGTCACCGATGGTCAACAGGGCATACACCTTGCCCGCTTCGGCGAACGGCATGTTGTGTTGCAGCATACCCACCAGCATGCCGCCGATCAGGTTGATGAAGAGGATCAGCAGGCCGGCGATGGCGTCGCCGCGGACGAATTTGCTGGCACCGTCCATCGAGCCGTAGAACTCGGCCTCGGCCGCCACTTCGCCGCGACGCGCCTTGGCCTGGTTCTGGTCGATGAGGCCGGCGTTGAGGTCGGCGTCGATGGCCATCTGCTTGCCGGGCATGGCGTCCAGGGTGAAACGCGCGCTCACTTCCGAGATACGCCCGGCGCCCTTGGTGACCACCACGAAGTTGATGATCATCAGGATGGCGAACACCACGATACCGACGATGTAGTTACCGCCGATCACCACTTCACCGAAGGCCTGGACCACCTTGCCCGCAGCGGCGTGGCCTTCCTGGCCGTGAAGCATGATCACGCGCGTCGACGCCACGTTGAGCGCCAGGCGCAGCAGCGTGGCCACCAGCAGGATGGTCGGGAACACGGCGAAATCCAGCGGCCGCAGGGCGTACACGCACACCAGCAGGACGACGATGGACAAGGCGATGTTGAAGGTGAAGAACACGTCCAGCAGCAGTGCCGGGATCGGCAGCATCATCATCGCCAGCATCACCAGCAACAGCAGCGGCACCCCCAGGTTGCCGCGGCCAAGGCCGACAATGTTGCTGCGAGCGGTGTTGATTAATTGAGAGCGATCCACCGGCATTCCCCACTTCCCCAAGCGAACTTTTGACGCGCCAGGCGTCCTGCCAGGGGGCAGTGCAAGAAGGGGTCCAACTTTTGGCGGAGGGGGTTAAAGATTCTCGCCCTATGGTCGAGTGCTGGGTGTCAGGCGATTCGGCGGTGTGCCCTTCGCGGGCAGAGCCCGCTCCCACAGGGTTGGCACTTGTGGGAGCGGGCTCTGCCCGCGAAGGCCGCGG